>NZ_JCAMOP010000009.1:0-271278 GCF_059512345.1 Bradyrhizobium sp. Unk1 | reverse complement strand
CTGCCAAGGACAAGAAATCATCCTATTTCGATGTTCGAATACAAAACGCCGCTTCGGGAAACCGAGGCGGCGTTTTTTGTCTCGAGCTCTAGGTCGCTTGGGGTCTTGGGGATCGTCAAATCAGAAGGCTGATTCAAGGCTGCTTTTAGGAGGCAGCCCGTGACGGATCAACGACGAGCACCGGAGCCGCATCTCAGGCCTCATCATCGAGCCCGCCAGCATCTCGAACAAAGATCCGGCGGCAAGGTTCCTCGACAAGACGGTGATGCTGGGCCCGGCTTTGACGGTGGTCTGCACCCGCAGAAGGCGATCGAATGAACTGCGTGCCTAACGACTCTGGGTCAAACTGCGACTTGGCGGGGAGGGCAGCTTTTGGCGCGCAAACCGGACCTAGTCAGGAATGGATCTCTTAGCTGCCTCCCAAGGATCAGTCCACGGACAGGACTGCGATTGCACGATTAAGTTGAGGATCATCTAGACCCATGGAGCCCGGCTCGGCTTGGACCTCGATCGTGGGGGCGACGCCAACGCCTTCCAGCCGCTCGCCGTCGACCTGCACGTCCCCGACCGCGAGCAACAGCAAGCCGCCATCAATGAGAAATGCCGTCGCAGAGAGGACAGCTCCCTCGGTCCGGCTACCGATGACCTCGCCAAGCCGATATTTCTTGAAGCCATAGGCAAGGATTTCCTTGCCGCTGCGGGTGCCACCGTTGACAAGCATGGCGGCAGGCTTGCGCCACTTCACGTTCTCGAGTTCGCTGGCGCCATTGCGATCAGTGACCTGTATCGTCGGCGCTCGCGTGTTGAACAAATCAAGATATCCGGGGATCGCGCCGCCCCAGCCATCGCGCAAGTCCCAGATCAGTGCGTCGGCGCCGTTCAGGGGACTCTGCGATAGAAGATGCTCGAGCGTCCGCTGATACACGGAGCCGGCGTAGCACCAGACATGAACATAGCCGATGCTTCGGCCGTTGGCCGGTATTATACGGGCGCTGGCCCTCAAGCCGTCCAAGAACATCTTGTTGGGCTCAATTTCGACCGGAGTAACCGATATTTGCATAAACGCGCCGGCACGACGCAGCCCCAGCACAACTTCCTTGCCGACCTTGCCACGGAATGATTGTACCGGCTCAAACGGTGCACCATCGGCGAAGACGATCGCATCGCCAGCGAGCAGGCCGGCTTGTTGGGCTAGCGTGCCTTCTATAACACCGGTGATCATGTTGCGACCCTGCGTGTCGAGACGCGAGAGGATGCCGATGCCGGGATAGGAGATACGGCCATTCGGAAAAACACGTTCCAGTCCGCGCCGCCTTAACGCACCAGCAAAGATATCAGAAAGCTGGTAGTACTCTGGTTCGTACGGTGTGTAGTAGCGGGTGTGCGAAGCATGCAGCTCAGAGAGCATGCTATTAATGACGCCGGCCAGCGCCTCTTCGGAACTCGCCCGCGCGGCGTCCGGCAAGTAACGTTCCCGGACGGCCGACCAATCGAGCCCGTCTAGGTGCGGATCGTAAAAACGATCTCGCACGGTCCGCCATACCTCCTCGAACGTGGCGATGCGTGCGGGCACGGCCTGGGATGTGGCCGAATCCGCTGCTTGTTGCTGCTCGGCCCACAACACCGTTGGAGTCAGAGCTGATGCCGCGGCCACTGACGTGAGCCGCAAAAAGTGGCGGCGCGACAGTGCTGAGTTGATTACCTTCTTCATCGTGCAACCTTGCGATGGAGCTCGTCGCTGTCCCGATAATCGGACATTCTCAGAGCCAGAGGGAATGTCTCAAACGGGCCGATATTGTTGCAAAAGTCGATTTTCGCCGATGACCAAAATTCTGCGGGCCGTGGGCGCGACTTTCGCATGCAGGGACCTCACGGCCTCACGCAAAATTCACAGGCGCCTTCGGCAACGCGATTGAGGTCATACGAATCAGCGATCGCTCGCTGCTTAGTGTTTTCGCGGAAAATCTTGAGCCCAGCAACTTTCGACTTTTGCAACACAATCGGCCGAAAGCGGCCATTGAACCGGATTTGAGGCCGCGCACGCCAATCCGCGCTTTTCGTTGGCTACGATCCACGTGATCCAGCACGCCGCTGCAGTTCTGAGCGTTACCTCAACGCGCGTTGAAGGTGAGGCCGGCGCGCTCCTTTAGACGCTTGCGCAACGCCGGACCCATCAGCGCGCCCGGCGTCCAGGTGCCGCCCTCGCCCTGCACGTCGCGCACGAGGCAGAGAGCGCTCTCGGCGATCATCTTGCTGGTCGAGCCGTAGCCCGGATCGCGGTCGCCCGTGACGACCGCCTCGACCCGTCGGCCATCCGGCAACTCGCCCAGGAAGAGGATGTCGTAGAAGCCCTTCGCGCGCTCTTCCCGAGTCGGGCCTGCACCGGGTTTGAGACCGCCGGTCCCGAGCAGGGAAAATATGGTGGCGAAGGTCTCCGTCGTCACGCGACCGATTTCCCCAAATCCGGGCGCGACCATCATCTCGTCGTAAACGAAGTCCGTGCCGTAGGGATGACCCAACAGGAAATTCGTGCGGTGTACGTTCTTGGTGTTGACCGGCGCCATGGGAAACGGCACGAGCCACACGTTCATGCTCGGGTCGTACTCGGGGATAAGGCCCGACGGCTGAGACGGCCCGGTGAACCCCGGTGTCAGCGCGAAGGGATCGGTCAGCAGCCGGATCAGGGCCGGGTCGCGCGCCGCGGTCGCCAACGTCGCCTGGGCGCTCGCTGCGGTGCCGCCCGACATGCCGCCTTTCACCTTGCGCAGGCGGGCTTTAACCCGCCGCGCCGGGTGTCCGAATTTCTCGCGCGCCTTCTCCTGCAACGTGAGCACGCCGAGATCGAACGGGATGGAATCGAAGCCGCAGGAGAAGACGATGCGCGCGCCGGTCCGTTTCGCCTCTTCGTGATGGGCGTCGATCATGCGCCGCATCCATGCCGGTTCGCCGCACAGATCGACATAGCTAGTGCCGGTGGCCGCGCAGGCCGCCACAAGCTCGGGGCCGTAAAGCTGATAAGGCCCGACCGTCGCGATAATCACGGCCGCACGCTCGCACATCGAGCGTAGGCTGGCCGGTTCGCCGGCATCCGCTTTGACCAAAGTCAAATCGTCTGGTGCGCCGATGTCGGCACGCACTTTCTGGAGCTTGTCGGTCGAGCGTCCCGCGATCGCCCAGGACGGAGCATCGTCGCCGCGATAGGACGTCGTCAGATATTCGGCGACGAGACGGCCGGTGTAACCCGTCGCGCCATAGACGATGAGGTCGAAGTCCCGCTTCACGACGTTGGTCCTCCTCGCGACCGGGAGAGCGCTACCCCGTACTCGCACCGGTCTTCCGCCGGCAGGATCGCACCAGCTTGCCTAGCGCGCTCATTCGATCACCTCGTCGGCGCGGGCCGAGCAGGCGCCTAAGAGGTGAGGATGCCAGGCCATTTTGTGCTGTCCCGGAGCCCGGCGAGGACACGAGGACGCGCAGTAAGTGACACTAGAGGGGGCAGCCGCTTTCGTTGAACCGTCCCATCGCATTTGACGGAGGATACCACAGTTCCTGTCTTGGGGCGCGCAACGTCCGGTTGGAGTCAATACGCCATTTTGACCAGGCGAGCCACTTCCCGTCTCCCCCTCGACAAGCGGACAGTTTCCGGGCCGGTTGGCGTGCCCCAAACGGGCCAACAAGAACTCAGGGTGAGCAAATCTGGTCCGAGCGCTCGACAGGAGTCGATCGGTGTCGCAAAAGCGACGCAGCACTGACGGGTCGGATTGCAGGAGCCGAAGCCTCGTGTTGCCCCGGAAGCAGACCTGAAGGAGAAGGGGCGAACGCGACTCCGGCAGCAGCCGCAGGGTCCTCGTGATGCCGCTAGTCAAATCGCACATGTGCAGCAAATGCTGCGCACGCGGCGGTCTCAGATACGAAACCTGTTGACAGGGATCGGCTTCATTCGTCCTTCCATTTGATCGAGCAGCCAATAGACGCCTTTTGGTCAGCCGGCGCAAGACCGGTGGTCGCAATCGCGCGCATGGCCTCGACAAGCTCTCGGGGCGCCCCCGCGCGAGGCGGAGTTGCACGCCCTTCGTCGAGCCGGCCGCGATACTTGAGCTTGCGGTCGGCATTGTAACCGAAGAAGTCCGGCGTACAGACCGCCCCATACGCCCGAGCGACTGTCTGGGTCTCGTCGTGGAGATATGGAAACGGGAAATCATGAGCCTTCGCGAAACGCTTCATATTCTCAAATGAGTCTTCGGGATAGTTCGCCGCATCGTTCGAGCAAACCGCCGCAAAGCCTATGCTCTCCGACATCAGCACGCGGGCGTCTGAAACCATGCGGTCGATCACAGTTTTGACATAGGGACAATGGTTGCAGATGAAGACGACGACGGTGCCTTTTTCGCCCGCAACGTCGTCCAGAGCGTAAATCTTGCCGTCGGTGGCCGGAAGCTGGAACACGGGCGCCGGCGTATCAAGAACGACTTGAGTAGCTGCTGTCGCCATTTCGCACCTCCTTGTGCCCAAATATATGCTGACTACGGCCTGCTGGGGCACAGTTTCCAAAGCCTGCTCGCTAGTCGCGTTGTTTTGGCCATATGTTAGCCATTTCCGGTCGCTCCTTAACAGCCGTCATTGGGACGAGCGCGGGATTTCGTCGGTGTAGGCCACGAACGGACGTTAGCAGCTCCAATGTCCCGACGCGTGGGGCTGCGACCATGATAAACTGCTGTCTAAAGTTTGTTCGCCCGGCGGCTCTGAATGATCGTCTCGACACTCACCGCCGGCCGCGCTCCTGCGATTTTTTTTCGCCGATCAGACAGGGCACCCGGGGCTCTTTCTCGGCGGCTGGGACGATCCCGCTCTCTGGCGTGAGGCCCGCAACTTCGCGAACAAGCTTGGTTCGGATCGCTGCCTGGAATTTTTCGCGATCTTTGATCGTCATGATGAAGGCGCCCGGCCCTCCGATCACGCAGTCCTCGTAATAGAGATCGAGGTTCTCGATATCGGTCGTCGAGAGGGATGGCTCCTTCACCATGATCGGGAGGCCGTTGATGATGATGCCTTTCTCCAGGGCAGCGTCGCGCGCGCCGGTTACGGGGGCTCCGTCGTTGTTCGGCCCATCGCCGGAAATGTCGATGACGCGCCGCAACCCGCGATACGGATTCTCTTCGAACAGCTGCAGTGCGAAATTAATCGCACCGGAAATTGAGGTACTCGAACCTCGGCGAACCGGTGTTTTCATGATCTCGGAGGCCACGGCATCCGCCGATTCCGGGCCATCGATCACGCGCCAGGGAATGATGATCTTGTCGTCGCCCGACATCGACCACTCGAAATAGGTCATGGCCACCTTGTTGCCCGGAACAGCACTCAGCGCCTGCAGGAAGTCTTTCGACACGATGGCCTGTGCATAGCCTTCGCGCTGAATGGCAAGTTCGTCCATGTCCATCGAATAGGAGACGTCGACGGCGATAACGAGCTCGACATTGACGGATGATACTTTGTGTTTGGTGTCGGCGAATTGAGATTTCGAGCTCGGCGCGGCAATGCTGGCAACGTCACCTCCGACGATCGTCCCCGCAACAAGCACCGCCCCGACCGAGACACACCAGCGCATGGCGGCCCTCCCGTCCTTTCACGAGCATGGTGACACCCAAAACGCGCTCCGAAAAGCGGAAACATGCAATTGCCGTTCACGTTCGCAGCAATTGAGGCTTGCTCTGGACGATGAGTAGAAGCCCGGAGCTGCCTCGTGCTTCCAGAAAGAGCCGGATCGCGCCAACTCCAAAAGCTTTGCCTGTCACGGATGAGACTCCCCAGGTTCCAGTTGGCAAGATGACTGAGCAGGATCTCAATGCCCTCGTTGCCTGGTTGCGCACCATTCCGCCGATCGAACAGGGGTGATCTTCCTTCGAATGCCGAACGTCGCAGATGGGGTCGACGCTGGCGCAGGACAGGGAAGTGATTAGGAAAGAACGGCGAGCCTAGCTTTCTAAGTCCACAAAAGGGGGCGGCACTCAAGGCGGCGAACGCGAGCGTCATGCACGAGGCCGGCAAGAGACGCGACGCGTAGAATCGGGCCCCCGGAATCGAGCGGCGCAATTTCGATAGGGAAAAAGGGAAGGCACGCGTTTTCCGCAAAATTGCGGGACTCACACCAAACTTAACCGTTTTGCTCAACGTTAATTCGTACCCGTTGTTGTTGATCGAGACGAAACCGGACACTCTTATTGAGCAATCGCATTGTTTGACTGTCGCGCCATGGTCTCGAAAGCAATGAAACGAATGAAGCGGCCAAGGTTGAAAATGTCCGAAACGAAGTGTTCGGCATGCGGCGGCACGGGGCATGAGCCAGGTGAGCAACTGCAGGGCGGTCGCAGAATTTACCCGCCTAAGTGCAAGGTCTGCGAAGGCAAGGGCCGGGTGAAAGAGACCGCCAACTGAGGCGGGCGAACTCGACGAAGCGGTCTACGCCAACACCTCGCTGCGGCGACCCATGCCGCGCATTGTTGAAATTCGGGGGTTCCGCTACTCCGCGCTTTTGGGAATTTTCCAATGGGCTAACTGGGTATTGCGTTGGTGGTTGGCGGCATGGCTCTTCTTCTCGGCGGCCCGATAGTTGCCCTTTCCCCAGAAAGAGGGAGCCGCCAAAGGAGTCGTTTGAAGAAGCCGGCTACTGACCATCGGGCGGACCAGCGAGGGCCGCACGCGTGCCAAGGCCAAGGGTAAGCAGTTCGGCCGCCCAGCACGCTTGAGCGGCCACTAGCAGGCGGAAGCGATCCAGCGTCATCATGACGGTGAGAGCGTCGGCGAGCTGGCGCGATCTTACGGGGTCCACCACTCGATCATCTCGTGTCTGGCCACCGAGGTTTAGAGGGGGGAGGGGTTCTCCATCCGGGCCCGAATTCGAGGGCGGGCGGCGGGTAATATTCTATTTTTCCGAGAATGCAGACGTTCGGGAATACCGTAAATTATAGGGGGCTGCGTCCATCATTGGCCTCAATTGCATCGACAAATTGCGTTACTGATTTGTCAGTGAGCCAGCGTCTCGCAAGCGGTCGGTCTTTCTGGCCTTTGAACTCACAACTCACCGACGCGAGTGGCGTGCAATGGGGCCCGGCCTAGCCGGGCCTTTTGTACTTCGTGGCTGCCCTCACTTCACCGTGGACCTGCCGCGCCGCATCGCGATCAGGGCCGTGCTTGGCGCAAATTCACAAATTTTTGGCTTGAACGGCCAAGATTCAAATCGACCTTTCTACTATGGCGACCCAGTCGGCCCCACACCGGGGTGCACTTCGACCGGAGATCGATGACCAAGCAGCCACCATTGCGCGTCTTTTTCAGTTGCTTGTTTTGCGGTGCGCTTAATAGCGCTCTCCAGGTAAAACGACCGTTCGTGGGAAGCGGGCGCCTCGATTGTAAAGCGCGCGGGCGGACACTCCATCGATGGTGGGGCACATACGACTTTACAGATCGGATGGGGTCGCTCGACTCGTAGCGAGCGGCTTCGCCGACGCGATCGCTGCAAGCTAAACCGCCGCGCAGTATCCCGGCCTCCGGCACGGCGCCAAGCCCTAAAAGGCGCCGTCGCGACATCGATAATCGATGCAGGTTCGAGCGAGGACCAGCAGCGAGTCGCCTATCACATGCGCAGAGCCGGCCATGCGTTCGAGGTGGTCGACAGCGTCGATCAGGTTATCGAGTGGTTGAAGCACCACGGCTTACCGCAGAGGAAAAATCGCGTTCATCGCTTGAGAATATATCCGGTCAAGTCGATCTTCCGCATGATCAACAACTGCATCGCGATATCTTCAACACCGCTCGCGTGAGCCTTGAGAAGGTCCCAGGCGCGTTGATGTCCCTTGTCACGCAAAACGTCACCGTCAGCGTCGTTGACATTTCTGATTAGCTCCAGGACGAGGACATGGTCACCAAAAGTCGCGAGATCGTGCGTCGGGGCATTAAACATGTCGTTTGCGTTCATCCCGCCAACGCAGAGAGCGATCCTGTCCTCGATAGGCAGGTGATCGGCTGGCTCGACGTCGGTGGCACCTGAATGGTCCTCTGGAACAACTTCGACGCGGGCGACCCGCAAGCCGAGTGCCAGCGCGACCACGGCATGGCCGGCTTCGTGATAAGCCGCGCCGAGAAAGTCATCGTCGCCATCGTTCATCGCCGTCCCCCGTCCCGGTTCATCACACCGCGCACATGCTCATGGCCGTCGCCGCCGATCAACGCCTGACGCCGAACCATGCTTCGCTTTTGCCACCGAGCACCGCGCAGTGAGCAAAGCGACATTGCGCGAGGCCGTGACCATTTTACTAAAGATGGCCGTTTAACCGTGTATCGTGCTTTCGATATCAGCGACGCTTAGAGAGCGATATCGTCAGCGCTGACTAAACATGCTGTTCCTGAAAGTGCCAAAGCCAGCGCGGCCACGGACTGAGGATGGCACATGATCAAGCATTCCACAGATGGCCTGCTGTTTTTTGAAGGCCGAGAATTGAGCATTACTGCTTACGGCGTTAGCCGGACACACGCCAAAATCCACGCGGATGGGCTGGGTCTTCTTCCAATACACTTCTACATCACGCTTGACGGCTTTCTTACAGTTGCAAAATGTCGGCTCGTGTGGAGATGGCGGGACGATATCAGTGTCCTCTTTGAAAGATGGCTTGATATCCGCCAACGTATCGCGCTTGATCAAGCAGGTGCTTGTGAAGCCGGTGATCATCGATCCAGATAGGTGATGGCCGATGCACCGCTCGCACCGAAGCCGGCCAAGCGCGGCTGGTTGGGCGGGTGGCTGTTTGAAACCAGCCAACGGGGAGATTTAATCGTCGCCGATGTTGGGCATGCGCTGGCAGGCCCAGAACAGCGGGGCAAAGCAGACATCCTGCCGCAAGGCCGCGACCTCCGAGTTTGACCCGGAACGGACCTCGTCAAGCGAACGCACCCGTTGCAGACGATCTGTACAACGCGTACCGTCGCCGATGCTGATGCAAGGAACCCCAATGACTGATCGAGAAAAGATTCTAATTGCCCTTCGCGAAAAGCCTCTGAAGGTTTTCGAAATCATGAAGCGCGTGAACATAAAGCATCAGGACGACTGCCAATCGCTCCTGTTGAAGATGCGTGACGACGGCGCCGTGAAGTTCGATATTCACAGGGGACATTGGCTCGCTGCGTGACAACGTTCGCTTGGTCACCAGCGGCTGGTAGAGTTGCCTCCAAGTTCCTTTCAGCGGAGAGAACGACTAGCCGCCTTCGGGCGGTTCTTTCTTTTGGCGGCATCAGTTGGGTAACTTCCGTTGGTCACTTTTCAGAAATGGCCTAGGGCTGCGGGATGTCCGTTCGCAGGGGTAAACCTGACCCTAACGGATTAAAGTGCCGACTTCCGAAATTGACCCGAAGCGGACATCCGACTTATGAGGCCGTTCTATCGGACAAAGGGCAAACCTCCGATGGCATCAGTGCAACCCGGAAATGAAATAGCTCCAAGCGATGGCCAGTATTATGCTGGTGCTACTGGACGTGCTGTTTCAAGCGTTCGTGAAAAGATTGTTACGACCAGTCAGGGAGGAACATCTGATGACGACTATGTTTGTTAGACACACGGTTTCCGACTACAAGACTTGGCGGAGGGCTTACGACGATTTTGCTCCGGTTCAGAAGGCGAAGGGCGTAACAGCCGAGGCTGTCTACCGAGCAGTCGAAGATCCCAATGACATCACAGTAACTCACGAGTTTTCCACGATTGAAGCTGCGCAGGCCTTCGCGGAGAGTGCTGAATTGAAGAATGCCATGCAGAATGCGGGAGTGGCGGGAGCTCCAACGATTTGGTTTACCAACAAGGCGTGAAGTATTGATCCCGGCCAAGTACCGGGATTTGTTTTGCTGTGGTGTGCCATGTCGCCTGTTGACCCTGAGCTGACCGTCGATCTTTCGCGCCTAGTGCGCGACCCCGGAGGCAAGCCCCTTTCCGACATCAGTAGTCACATCGTGACACGGTAACGAAGTCGCAACCCTACCTGGCCCGACCCTTACTTGTGTTTTGAGCTTCCTCGTTTGTATGCTTGAGCATCGCCTTGAGTTCTTCTTCGAGCGATCGCGGCGAAATTCCGAGTGAACCGAATCCCGGCCGGCTGCCCGAGACCATCGTGTCGATCTGCATAAGCTCAACCTGATTGCGCGTGAGTGGCGGGTGCGGCAGGATCTCAGCGAGGCCGGCGGCGGCATTCCAGAAAGCAAAGGGCACTCGCACCAGGATTGGCTGCAATCCGGCGGTGCGCGCAATGGTCCGCAACAGCTCCCCGTATGAGTAAACGCGCGGGCCGGCCAGTTCGTAGATAGGATACGGTCTTTGTGTTTGCCGCAGGACTTGTGCGATCGCCGCGGCGACGTCGTCCGCGTACACCGGCTGAAGCCTCGTCCTGCCGTCGCCGAATATCGGATAAGCCGGCAGGGTCCGAAGCAGCCCAAGAATTGTCGTGAGAAAGGCGTCGTCCGGCGCGAACATTACCGCCGGGCGGATAACGACTGCGCCAGGGAATGCCGCTTGCACAGCCACCTCGCCCTCGCCGCGATTGCGAATATAGGGCGAAGGCGATGTGGGGTCAGCGCCTATTCCTGATAGGTGCACAAACCGTTTGATCCCGGCCCGCCGTGCCACTCCGGCGATCCTGGCGGCCGCTTCGACGTGCACCGAATGAAATGTGTCGCCTCCATGCTCGGTGTAAAGGCTGATCGCGTTGACGACGCCGTCGGCACCCATAACGGCGGCCTCTACAGAGCGCTCGTCATGTGCATCAGCGATGACCTGTTCCGCGTTGTCGCCCTCGGCCCGCGCAGGATGCCGTGAGGCTATGCGCACCGTGACGGTGGAGACGCTCAAATGGCGCACAACGCGACGACCAACGAAGCCGGTCCCCCCAAACACGGTCACGCGGTTCATTCCCCGGTCCATCCCACGATCCTGCGCAAAGTTCTGTATTGACCCGCCGAGCGCCGCGCGCACTACCTCAGCGGCCTCCGCCGGCGAGCTGCCTTTGTTGAGATGATGCGAGATCACATCAATCAAAATTTGCGCTGCAGGGCCGACCGTTTGCCACTCTTTCCTAGCTTGATCGATCAGCGGCTGCGCCTCATTATAGAGCGTTTCCGCCTGTTCGATGATCGGATGTGCCTTACTGAGAAGATCGATCAGCGCCTTGGTCGCTGGCAATGACCGCTCAATTTGTTCAAGCTGCGCGTCGCTGAGACCGGAAACGTGACCAATGGCTTCAATGAGCAAGTGTTTCAGCATAGCGCAACCTTGCTGGTAGCGACGCACTAACTCAGGGCAACCAAGCGAAAGTGGGCACGGCTCGGGGGTGTGTCAGTTTTTGTCTCAGCCGACCGGGCCCGGCCGCCAAGCCCTCAGAGCTTGAAACAATCGCGCGCAATGGTGGCTGATATTTGATCCACATCGATTATGTCCAGCATCTGGACCCAAATTTCCGTTAGCTGCCTTGGACAAGGCCTTTGGGGAGTGCAAGGCTGACAAGTCTTGGAACGTCCTAGAAAACACGACGTCGGGCCACTCTGTTAGGACACATCCGGCGGGGCCGCCTTGCCGAATGAGGCGCGGTATTGAGAACTGTCCTTATGGACAGATAGGCTCAGTGCCCAAGTCGAACTGCTTGAAGTGGTGGATACGGGTCGGCGGTGCCGCTAGTCCGAGGACGAGAGTTCAAGGTAGTCCTAGAGAGCTCACAAGCACCTCGGCAGATGACCGCTACGGCGCGGCGACACGGTCTCTCGCGCTCCTTGTTGCTCCGACGGCGATGGTTGTTTCGCCCTGAGCCGAAGGACGCCGTCGCGCAACAAATGGGCCTCGCAGCATGTCCGCCGCGGCGGGCAACGAGCGATCTCTCGTCGGCGCTTGCGATCATCCTGGCGGGGTATTTCGAGCCTAAGCGCTTCGCCGGGTAGCACGCGCTTCGCGCTACTAGGAAGAGTCGCCGCGCCGGCTGCGCCCCGCTCGGAATGCGCCCGCGAGATTATCTCCGGGTCAACCGCCTGAACGTTAGTTCGCAATTACACCAAGGACCGGGCCCATAAGCGTCATATGCAGGTGCATACCCGCCGTAACCGGGCACAGCATAGGCGCCGCAGTTGTAGTATTCCCCGTACCCGGGTTCAGGGCAGCCTCGATACCCATAGTATCTGTGTATCTGTCGCCTGGCCCTGGATAATACCCAGGTGCATACCCACCGTAGTAGCCATAGCCCGGCCCCCAGGCATATGCACCTCCGATCACGGCTCCCGCGATCAATCCGCCAGCGAGAGCGGGACCAAATCCGCCGCGCCAACCACCTCCTGCAAACCCACCATGAAACCCGCCCCCATGAAAGCCACCACCGCCGAACCCACCCCGCGCGGAAGCGCTCGTCGGCGCGAGCGCAACGGCTACAGCAACGAACGCGATAAGAGCTTTTCTGAGCATGAAAACCTCCCTGGTTCAGGAGCATGTCAAAGCTAAACGCCACAATGTCTGTTTGGTTGCCCGAGACTGGCCGGCGGCTCCCTTGATTTGGCATGGCCCGCGGCGTGTCGTTGTGGAGCTCCTCGCAGAAGCCACCCTTGCCGACGTAGCTCGACTTAGCCGGTGGGGCAGGTGCCGGTCCTCTGGATGCGTTCCCCATCCGTGGCCAGCCTCAGCAGGACGAGTTGCCTGTCAGGACGTTGACCTTGCTGAAGCGGAAATCAAAGCCGTACGAAGTAATCGAATGACTTTAGATGTTTGCTGCGGTGCACGAGTCCGAAGATGGCCCATCGCTTCAGTTGGCGTAGTGCCACGCGATGTCTGAAGTTGATGGCAAACCGGAAGTAGCTGGCCGACTGCAAAAACGACGCGATTGACCCGAAGCGGGCCTTGCTTTAGGCCGCCTCGGATATCCGCGCCGCTCGCATCTCGCGCCGTCTGCGTTTGGAGCTGAAACATTTTCTAGCCTGAATGATTTACTCCCGGGGCTTCGCAAGATGCGAGGCATTCATGAACCCTCTTTCGGCGAGCGACGTGTTTCTTACGGTCGCGGTTATGAGCACGACGTTCCTGATTTGAGATCGGGTTTTTCATCCTGATCGGAATGTTCTGAAATAGCGCGCTATTGGGGGTGGTGCGCAGCAGGGTGCGAAGGCTAGTTCTCCTCGAATTTGATGGTTGAGACCGGCCATCTTCCGTCATGACCTTTGATTGAAATCCGAAGCCCGTGCAATTCATCCAGCCAAACGTTCTCGACCGTGCCTGCCTTTCCGTCGGTAAGGACGACGGTTTTGCCAATCAATTCGGATTGCGCCTTACCGTACTCATTCAAAATCGTCGATGCATGAAGCTTCACCGGCGGCATCGTTCATCCATATTCGGCCGAGCCGACTGCGGCTCAACCGCGCGGCTTGTTCCAGTGCTCGGCCGCTTCCAATTCGCGGAGCCGATCGATTTGCGCTCTAAGGCTCGCCGGTAGTTCCGGCTCTGGTTTCAGCGACGCGCGTAATCTCTCGCCGATCTCTCGAACGATGGCCCAACTGTGTATGTGGTCAATGTCAATCCGGTTGCGCATGATGGAGCCCCTGGTTCCTCAGCACGCCGTGCGCTCCCCCCGCAACCGATCAGGGCACTGCTGGCGATTTTGGATAAAACGGGAGACCGCCGCATTTGGCTATCTGCGCGAGCGCTTGTACTGAGAACAGCGGGTCGATGACCGCGACCTTTGGCTATCCCGCGACGTGCGCCGTGTTACTACCGGCGAGCGACGGTCTCGTGTTCTCTAAAGCCTTGCAGGCGCTTTCGTTCCTTGCTGGTCTGATCGCGACGCGATGTTCCATTTGGAAGGAGGAATCTACCCGAGCCGCTAGTCAGGGGGCGCCATGGCGGCACTTCCTGATGCGGCCGAAGACATCGAGCCCCAGCGCGGGGAACCATTTCTGAGAGTGCCGGGTTAGTTCATGGGGCGATAAAGGGGACCATCGTCATGAGGACCAAATATCTCGCTGCGATTGCGATAGCTGTTCTTGCTTGTAGTGGGCTGGTCGTGAATTCAGTCGGCTCGCTTCATCGCGAAAAGCAGTCCGCGCCGGCCGCCATACAAGTGGCGGACCGATTAGCTGGGTCCTTGGATCCGTATTTGATACGGTCTGGTGGCTAAAACGGCCGGTGTAACTCAGAAATGCATTGGCGGCGCTGCTTTAAGTCATGGGGCATCGCGCCCGTTCGGCAAGCAAGGCTGTAACGCCTTTGCCTCACATCCCATCGCGCTCGCATCCATACGTCGCATTCCTCGTCTGTCGGATTGAACGCTGCCTCTGCCTACGCCGCAACTTCGTGTCCGTTACTTCCGGTATTGGCCCATCGCTTCGGTTGGCGTAGTGCCGCGCGATGTCTGAAGTTGACGGCAGACCGGAAGTAGCTGGCCGACTGCAAAAACGACGCGATTGGACCCGTTCCGGACATTCGATAAGCACCGGAAGCCACGCGGGCGACAATGACTTTGGTAGGCGTCGTTTGAACAACTCTGTCTCAGGCGCAGGATTTGATAAGGTATCGTAGGTTTGGTTGGTGTGGGGAAAGGCGGTGAATCATGATCCGCTTTCCCCCGCGCTCTGGTCGACCGAGACCTGTCATTCCGACAGAGACAAAATCAATAGAAGGTTCAATGCAGGTCTGGCGGTTCAATTGTTGGAATAGGCGTTGAGTTTCCTCGCAAATCATACGCCTCTTAATCAGCGGTGTTGTCGGATTTCGCGTTGTGCACCGGCTATAGAGCCGAGGACCCCAGCTCTCCAGTAATCCTTCATTCCAGTCTGGCTCGCCGTTCTCTGACGAGCGGTCTTAAGCGGATGATTGAAGCAGATATCGAAGTCCGGACGGGTGTGGCGAAAGGCTGTAGCGCTCTCCCGCTACGAATTCTGCGTCCGGCTGAGTGCGAGAGCGACGAATTCGACCCGGCCTGCAGTGCGGGCTGGTCGTGCCGATACATTGTTGCGCAAGCACCGCGCCTATCGCGCGGACTTGATCGGCATGTCAAAGATCTCGCCACTCATGAGGAGAGCGATCTCGGCGGCGGGCAGTGGCTTCTGACATTCGGACAACGGATTGAGCCAGAAATTAGAGTCAGGCAACATTTCGAACAGATTGCGCGCAGCGGCGCCAAGGCACACTTCAGGCTGTTTTATATAGTCGTGGATGCGTTTCTTTGAGGTGAAGGTGGGGTGCCATCTCATGTTCTTGAAATCGACCGTTGCAACGTTGATCTCCTCCTGAAATTTGAGCGAGCGACGGCGTCCAGGTTTCATCGGCGCTTCCGGCGTCAGAATGTAGATCTCCGTCTCGAGCAACGCGCGATAGAATGCGGGAACGATGCTGGCGTCCCTTGCGGCAGCCTGCATCAGGGCTTCGAGACTGTTTTCCGGTTCAAACATGGCGACACTCCCAATTGAACCCGGCGAGGGGCTGGACTTCAACGCCTCCAGTTACAGCCGGATCGCGCTGTCGCCGCAGAGCCTTCGCCACGATTGTGCTAATCCTTGTTGCCGCGCAGGGCACGATAGATCGTATTGCGCGACACGCCCAGGCGGCGCGCGGTCTTGCTGATATTGTTGCCCGTTTCCGCATACGCGGTCAGGACATGCGAGCGCTGAATCTCATGCAGATTGGCCTTGAGCCCACCACCCACCGCCTTGCCGGTCAAGCGCACGCTGCCTGAATGTGCAAGTACGGACTCGACCGATGTCTCGTCGATCAGATCTCCCGGCTCGGCCAGCGACAATCGGGAAAGCACGTTGCGCAGTTCGCGGATGTTTCCATCCCAATCGACTTCGGCCAAACGATCGATCGCCCCTTCGGTCAAATCCATCAAGGGATCGATCTTGTGGATCAAATGGCGCGCGATCTCGGCGAAATCGGAACGCTCGCGCAAAGGCGGCAACGTCACCTCCAGCGTGTTGAGGCGAAACAGCAAATCAGATCGGAATCGGCCCTTCGCAATCGAGTCGTCGAGATTGGCATTGGTGGCAGACACCAGGAGAACGTCGACCTGACGTTTGGTGCCACCGACGGGCCGGACAGTCCAATCGTCCAGAAAGCGCAGCAGCACGGCCTGCAACGTCACCGGCATGTCGCCGATCTCGTCGAGGAAGAGCGTTCCGCCGTCCGCTTCCTTGAACAGTCCCGCAGCCCCACCCTTTTTTGCTCCCGTGAAAGCGCCGTCGGCATAGCCGAACAGCTCTGCCTCGATCAGGCTGTCAGGGAGCGCTGCGCAATTCACCGGGACGAAAGCGCCGGCCCGTCCACTGGCGGTATGAGCATGGCGGGCGAGTTGCTCCTTGCCGGTGCCGGTTTCGCCACGGATCAGGATCGGCATCCTGCGGATCGCCGCGACTCCCACCCGTTGGACAACGGAAGCGATCGCCGGATCGGCGGAGACGAACTGGGTGGGGACGTCCTTGGGCGTCGACGGCCGAGGCCGCGAGATGGCTTGCATCATCGAGAACTGGCGCGCGTTCTCGATTGTTGCGATGAATTGGCTACCGACCTCGTCCTCGAGGCGCTGGCGTTCCTTGCGCCGGCCTTCATCGACAAAGGCGTTGAATTTCGTACGAAAGACGTCGGCGAAGCGACGACCCGGCGAGGCTGGCAGGCCATGCAGCAGGACGCTTGCGGCCCTGTTGGCTGCAAGGATCCTGCCCTCGTTGTCGACGGCCAGCAGGCCCGCGCTCAACGTATGCAGATACTCGCCGCGGTTATGGAAAGCGATCAGGATGTTTCCGCGGTGATGTTCGCGGAACAGACCATTCTCGATCTGGGTTGCCGCCATCGCGACGAGCGCCTGGGTATGCGCCTGCCTCGACATGCAATCCGATGACGCGTCCAGTATTCCGGCCAGTTCGCCATCGGGCGCGAAGATTGGCGCCGCGATGCAAGTAAGATTGTTGTAGCGCGAGAAAAAGTGCTCGCCCCCGTGAACGACGATGGCCCGCTTGAGATATGCGGCGGTGCCGAGGCCATTGGTGCCGCAAATGGCTTCAGTCCAGATAGTGCCGGGCCGAATGCTCGCTGCGTTCGAGGCATCGCTGAAGCTCGAGTCCGAGATGATGTCGAGCAGCAGGCCGTCGGCATTTGCAAAGGCGATCATGAAATTGGAGCCGGCAATCTGCTGATGCAGCGTGTGCATCTCCGCGAGCGCCAGGCCGCGAATCAGTGAACAGCGCTGCTGCTCCTGGCGCAAAACAGCGGAGCTCACTAACTCGGGCGAAGGAGGGCGCAATGTATCGAGACCAAGCGAAATGCAGCGCATCCAGCTGTCGTAGATATCGGCCGATAGAAGCTCTGCCGGCGGCGAGCCGCGCTGATCGAGCGTCATCCAAGCATTGTCCATGCGTCGGCTGGCGGTCAGCATCGTAGCTCCTCCTGGAGTCGCGGCTTGGCGATTTCCTCTTGGTCGTAGCCCGGTTCGGGTCGTTCTCGCGCGTGGCGCGGTTCTCACGATCATAGATCAAACAATCAAGAATCCAAATTTCTGCTCAACCGCTCTTGTAGCCGTCGAACTGTTCCGTCTCGGAACAGTCGCGCGCAAAGTCTGCTCCGAGGCGGATCGGCGCGAGCACTCCCGAGATCGCAATAACACTAGAAAGATCAGACCGTTGTGCGCTTGGCACAGCCCTTGCTCAACTGTTCAGCGGGACGGCGATCGCGTCAGATCGACGGAATAAAAATTTTGCCGGGGAGGCGTTTGATGAAAGCGGCGGTGCTTCATGAGTTCGACGAGAAGCTGACGGCGAAGGAGTTCGTCAAGTTCGATGACGTAACTGACCCGAAGATCTCGCGCCCGATGGACGTGATCGTGCGCATCGGTGGTGCCGGCGTCTGTCGCACCGATCTGCACATCGTTGAGGGCATCTGGCGCAGCAAGGTCGACGTCAAGCTTCCATACATCATGGGCCACGAGAACGCCGGCTGGGTCGAAGCGATCGGCCCGGGTGTCGAAGGGGTCAAGGTTGGCGACAGCGTAATTTGCCATCCGCTGGTGACCAGCGGGCATTGTCTCGCGTGCCGGCGCGGCGACGACATGCATGCGCTGGACAGCTCGTTTCCTGGCATCAATGCCAATGGCGGCTATGCGCAGTATCTGCTGACGGGACAGCGCTCCCTGATCAAGCTGCCGAAGTCGCTCGCACCGAAGGATGTTGCTCCCTACACCGATGCCGGGCTGACGGCTTATCGCGCCGCGAAGAAGGCATCCCGTCATCTGTTGCCCGGCGAATATGTCGCGGTGATCGGCGCCGGTGGGCTGGGCCATATCGGCATACAGGTTCTCGCGGCGCTCTGCGCGGCAGAAATCATCGTCGTCGATCGCGCCGAACAGTCTCTCGAACTCGCCAAGAAGTGCGGTGCGCATCATGTCGTGAAGGCAGACGGCAACGAAGTCGAGGCCGTGCTGGCGCTGACCGACGGGCGCGGCGCGGAGGCCGTGATCGATTTTGTTGGCGAGGGTGACGCTATCGCCAAGGGCCTGTCGATGACGGCGAACGCCGGCTACTACTACATCGTCGGGTATGGTGGGAAGATCGATATCCCGACCATCGACATGATCACATCGGAAAAGACCATCGTCGGCAACCTGGTCGGCACATACGCCGAGCTGGTCGAGCTGATGGCGCTCGCGGATCGCGGCCTCGTCGAACTCCACACCAAGGAATACAGGCTGAGCCAGGCCAATGACGCGCTTCATGATCTGCATCATGGACGCATTCATGGCCGTGCGGTCCTGATCCCGTAGGGCATGTGCCGCGAGATGCAAAGCTTCGGTCTAGATCATCGAACGAGAGTGGCGCGAGTGATAAAGGACAGCCGACGCCGGCCACCGATCACCGACGAGGAAGCCGCTGAATTGCAGCGCGCCCGCGATCGGATGATTGCCCGTGACAGTCTGATCGACGAGATGGTCGATAACAACGAGATGCAGATCAAGAATGAGCATGCGCGCGGCGGAGCCGAAATCGAACTCGCGTGCGCCGTGCGTGACGTAGCGCGCGCCGAGGCCGGAAGCGACGCGCATGCCGAACTGGAGCGAGCGATCGCGCGCCTGGAGATGCTCCAGGAGGAGCATCGACGCCTGGTGGCCGAGCGTGAATGGCTCGACACGTCCCTGCTTGAGATCGACAACGGTCCTTCGTCCGGCGACCACCAACGTTCGGGGCACGCATGATGAGCAAGAACAACGCAACCATGATTGCATCAAAGGAACAGGCACAAATGCCGCCTCCGCAACCGGACATGAGCGAGGAAGCCGGATCGAAAGACGCCTTCTTCATTCAGCTGGCCGAGATCACGGAGGCCATGATCGCCGCGCACGGCAGGGATTTCGCCACTGGTGCGCTGGTCCTCTCGGCGAAATTCGTCGCCGAAGGCAGACCTCTCATCAAACGAGCCAACGGAGGTGACGAGACCGTCAGCGCCGAGAAGCCGGGCTGACGTGAAGCGACGAGTCAGCAGATCAATCAATCCATTTAGCGGACTTAAAGTGTGTTTTGCGGCGGAGAATTTCAACAAGGCAATCCAGGGGTTTGACCCGGAACCGAAGCGAGAATGCTGAAGATAACGCAACGTTCAAAGGAGCTGGAAATGTCTGCAAGTCTGACACTGAACAAGATCACCGCGCAGAAGGGGATCAGCATCGCTGAAGCGGCCAACCGCGTCGCGGACCTTGGTTGGACGCCAAGCTACGTGCAGGAGGCGATGACGTTCCCGACCGACTACAAGATCTCGAAGACACCGCGCGACCCGATGAAGCAGGTCCTGCGGTCATATTTCCCGATGCAGGAAGAGAAAGACAACCGCGTCTATGGCGCGCTGGATGCGGCGTTGCGCGGCGACATGTTCCGCAATGTCGAGCCGCGATGGGTCGAGTGGATGAAGCTGTTCCTGGCGATCATCCCGTTCCCGGAGATCTCGGCGGCGCGTTCGATGGCGATGGTCGGGCGGTTGGCGCCCGGCGAGGAGTTGCGCACCGGCTTCACCATGCAGATGGTCGACGAGTTCCGGCACTCAACGATCCAGATGAACCTCAAGAAGTGGTACATGGAGAATTACATCGATCCAGCCGGGTTCGATATCACGGAAGCCGCGTTCGGCAAGTGCTATGCGACCACGATCGGCCGCCAGTTCGCCGAGGGCTTCCTGACCGGTGACGCAATCACCGCGGCCAACGTCTATCTGACGGTCGTCGCGGAAACCGCCTTCACCAATACCCTGTTCGTGGCGATGCCGTCGGAAGCGGCGCGCAACGGCGACTATGCATTGCCAACCGTGTTCCTGTCGGTCCAGTCGGACGAATCCCGTCATATCGGCAACGGCCACTCGATGCTGATGGCGATGATCAACGATCCGTCGAACCACCAGTTGCTGGAGCGCGATCTGAAATACGCCTTCTGGCAAAATCACGCGATTGTCGATGCCGCGATCGGGACGTTCATCGAGTACGGCACGACCAACCGCGACAAGAACAAGGAGTCCTACGCCGAGCTCTGGCATCGCTGGATCTACGAGGACTATTACCGGACCTACATGCTGCCGCTCGAGAAGTACGGCATCAAGATCCATCACGATGACGTCGCCGCCGCCTGGGATCGGATCGTCAAGAAGAACTATGTCCACAAGACCGCGCAGTTCTTCACGGTCGGATGGTCGGTGAACTTCTGGCGTATCGAGGCCCAGACCGAGCGTGACTTCGAGTGGTTCGAGCACAAATATCCAGGTTGGTACGCCGAATTCGGCGATTTCTGGAAATGGCATGCCAAGCTCAGCGTGCCCGGCGAGACCAACATCCTCTTCAACAGCGAGGTGGGCTATTCATACCCGCATCGTTGCTGGAGCTGCATGGTCCCTTGCCTGATCCGCGAGGACTTCGTCTGCGACGAGGTCGACGGCAAGATCTACACTTACTGCTCCGAAGGTTGTCGTTGGACCCACAAGGTGGCGTTCGCCGCGGAATACGAGGGCCGCGCGACGCCGGCAATGGGCCGCTTCAGCGGTCGCCGTGAATGGGAGGACTGCTATCACGGCTGGGATGTCGCCGACGCGATCAAGGATCTCGGTTTTGTCCGGCCCGACGGCAAGACCATGATCGCGCAACCGCATCTGCGCTTCGACTCCAAGGACATGTGGACGCTCGATGACGTGCGCGGACACACGCTTGGCAGTCCGTTGCGTGGCTTCAGAGCGCTTTCGCCGATCGAGCGCGAGGTGGCGACTGCCGAATACCGTAAGGGCTTCAAGATCAATCCCTGCCACTAAAGAGATGATGAGGGGAGGGGCCGCTTTCGGCGGCCCCTCTTGCCAGGACCGGCAAACGGTTTGGCGATCGTTCTGTACAACTGCCACGACGACAGGGCCGGGATAATGACGGACGTGCGGGTTCACAAGGTTCGTTTCGAACCAGTGGGTATCGAGATGGAAGTGGAAGAGGGCGAGACCGTCCTGGATGCCGCGTTTCGTCAGGGCATCTCGCTGATGCATGGCTGCAAGGAAGGTCAGTGCGGCAGCTGCAAATCAAAGCTGGTCGAGGGGGACATCGAGCTTCTGAAATACTCGACCTTCGCTCTGCCGGATTACGAGAGCGAGACCGGCCACATCCTGCTGTGCCGGACGCATGTCTACAGCGACATCGGTGTTGAATTACTCAACTATGACGAAGACCTGCTCAGCCGCTCGATCGCGGTGAAGGCATTTTCCGGTCGCGTGGCAGGGATTAGCGCGCTGACGTCAGACATCAGATTGCTGGAGATCGAGATCGAGAGGCCGATGAAGTTTTGGGCCGGCCAGTACGTCGATCTGACGCTTCAGGATGGCACCATCACCCGCGCCTTTTCGATGGCGAACCCGCCCGGAGAAGGCACCAATCTCCGCTTCATTATCAAGAAATATCCGAAGGGGGCATTCTCGTCCCGGCTCGATGGGAAATTGGCCGTCGGCGACGCCGTGATCGCCAAGGGGCCGTATGGCACCTGCTTCCGGCGCGAAGAACGTCCGGGGCCGATGCTGCTGATCGGCGGCGGCTCGGGCATGTCGCCGCTGTGGTCGATCCTGGCCGATCACATCGGGAGCGGCGAGCAGAGACCGGTCCGGTTTTTCTACGGAGCGCGTACCCGCGCCGACTTGTTCTACCTCGATGAGCTCGCGGCCATCGCGGCGCGGCTGAACGATTTCAAATTCGTGCCGGCACTGTCGCATGCGGAGACGGGTGACGGCTGGGACGGCGAGACCGGACTGATCCACGAGGTCGTGCTGCGCCATCTGCGCGAGGAGAAGCTGAGCGGTGCCATCGACGCCTACGCGTGCGGGCCGACGCCGATGATCGACGCCGTATTGCCCGTGCTGCAAATGAACGGCGTCGAGCCGGACCACATCTATTTCGACAAGTTTACGCCGGCGGTGCGATGACGGCGTTCAAGGTTCGTCGCAGAACAGAATGGCAGAAAGGGAGTAAGCAATGAGCGCACAAACGAGCAGAGCAGCAGCGACCAAGCCTGCGGCAATCGTCAAATCCGGAGCCGCGGGGGCAGCGGTTTTCCCGGGCTCCGACAGCCGCAAGTACAACTACTTCGAACCGAAGGGGCGCAAGGCGACCCACTACGAAGACATGACGGTCGATGTTCAACCCGATCCGGAGCGCTATCTGCTGCAGGATTGGATCATCTCGTTCCCTGACGGGACGCCGACCTATTCCAAGGATTGGACGGCGGCAAAAAGCTCGAACTGGCACAAATTCCGCGCTGTCGACCAGGAGTGGGAGCGTACCCATTACCAGCGTCAGTCGACGATCTGCGGCATGGTGCAGAACACCATCGAGAATGGCCGGAAATCGGGCGCGCCGACCCGCTTCGATCCCGCCTGGGTGAAGATATTGCAGAACCATCTCGGAGCCTACAAGCATGCCGAGTTCGGTCTCGGCACCTCGACGATGCAGGCGCAGCGTTACGGCTACACGCAGATGGTCAACAATGCGATCTTGACCAACTCGTCCTACAAGCTTCGCTTCGCGCAGGACATCACTCTTTATCTGAGCGAAATCGGCCTCGACCTTCCAGGCTTCGACATTGCCGCCGGCAAGAAGCACTGGCTGGAAGATCCGATCTGGCAAGGCGTGCGCAAGTCGGTTGAATCAGTGATGGGTTCAAACGACTATCTCGAGCAATATTTTGCGACCAATGCGGTGTTCGAGCCGCTGGTCGGCGAACTCTTCCGCTCGGGCTTCCTGATGCAGGCGGCGTCTGCGCAGAACGACTTCATCACTCCGGCTGTCGTCTCCGCTGCGGAGGCCGACTATGAGCGCAATCTCGCCAACACCGTCGAGCTGTTCCACATCCTCGGCACTGATCCGACCTTCGGGGCGCAGAACCTTGGGTTGTTCAACAAATGGTTGGCCAATCATGCCGATCTCGCGCTCGATGCCGCCAATCATTTGCAGCCCATCTGGTCGCAGCCTCGGGTCAAGGTCGCGGCTTTCGCCGATGCCATGGCACACGCGAAGAATCGTATCAGGGGTATCGCCACCGAGCTTGGCCTGACGGTTCCGGCCGGATTGGCGTCGTAATCGGCATCGCTTCACGCCCTCACACTCAATCCCTCTGGAGACCGACATGCTGCACGAGAATGACAACATCTTCAAATCGATGAAAGACATCACGTTCGAGGACACGGTGTCGCATCAATGCGGAGTGACAATGAACGATAGCGTCGAGGCGCGCGCTATCGCCGAAGTCATGAGCCGTCATGAACACATCAAGGTGACCTACATGCCGGCGATGATCCGTATCGATGGCGACGGCAAGATGGAATTCAAGATGGATGAGATTTCCGAAGAGTTGGGCCGCGTCATGACCCCGCATCTCTTCGAGATTTCAACCTCGACGCATTACGGCCGCATGGTCATGACGGATGACAACACCGTCATGCTGTTCGGCGATATGAACGAGATGATGAAATACATCGTTTAATGATCGCCAGCGAACCAGCCTGGCCGGCATCGAGCCGGCCGGGCTCATTCGACGACATCAATCGCGCCTCACAACAGTACGCAATATCCAGCGGAGCGGGAGTAATGCCATGTACAGGACGGCCAAGGGTGAAGAGATTTTTGTCATCGATGGGCATACGCATTTCTGGGATGGTAGCCCGGCCAACCAGAAGAATATCCACGGCAAGCAGTTCATCGACTGCTTCTACGCCTATCACTCGAATCTGAGCCCGCCGTCGGAGAAATGGGAGAAAGAGAAGTTCGAGAAGTACGACGCCAAAACGATGTTCGACGACCTGTTCGTCACCGGTTACGACGACATGGCGATCCTGCAGCCGACCTATCTCACCGACTTTTACAAGAACGGCTTCAATACCACCGAACGAAACTCGGCGATGAAGAAGAGCCATCCGGACCGCTTCATCCTGAACGGCGCCTTTGATCCGCGTGACGGTACCAAGGGCATCGAAGACCTTCATGCGCTCTCCGAGAAGCACAAGCTGAAGGGTGTCAAGCTTTACACCGCCGAATGGCGCGGCGAGTCGAAGGGCTACAAGCTCACCGACAAGGCATCCTACCAGTATCTCGAGGCGGCGCAGAAGCTCGGGATCAAGAACATCCACGTCCACAAGGGGCCAACGATCATCCCGCTGAACCGGGATGCGTTCGATGTTGCCGATATCGATGACGTCGCCACCTCGTTCCAGGATTTGAACTTCATCGTCGAGCATTGCGGCTTGCCGCGCCTTGACGATTTTTGCTGGATCGCGACCCAGGAAACCAACGTCTATGCCGGCCTCGCGGTGGCGTTGCCCTTCATCCATTCGCGGCCGGGGTATTTCGCCCACGTCATTTCCGAACTGCTATTCTGGGTCGGACCGGACAAGATCCTTTACGGCAGCGATTATGGCATCTGGACGCCGAAATGGCTGATCGACAAGTTCATGGCATTTGAAATTCCGGCCGACGTCACCAAGGAGACCGGTTCGGTGCTGTCGATGGAAACGAAGATCAAGATCCTCGGTCTCAATGCCGCGCGCATCTACGGCATTGATGTCGAAGCGCAGAAGAAGAAGATCCGCGCGGGCGGCGGTTATGCCCACTTTCCCGAAGCCGTTCACGCGCCGAGGTGATGGCCATGAAGCGTGGCGTTGAGGGGAGGGAGCGGCCGAGAAGCCGCTCGTCAGATGACAAGCAGGCCCAGATATGGGCCTGCCTGCGAGACGTGATGGATCCGGAACTCGACGAGTCCGTCATCGACCTGAATTTCGTGACCAGGGCCGATGTCGACGCGAAGGATCGGGTCCACGTCGAGTTCCGCTTGCCGACCTATTGGTGCGCTCCCAATTTTTCGTTCCTGATGGCGGACGACATGCGCCGGTCCATCAGCGCGTTGGACTGGGTCAAGGGCGTCAGCGTGGTCTTGGGTGAGCATATGTATGCCGACAAGATTAATGCGGGCCTCGCGCAGGGGCGCTCGTTCCAGGAAACGTTCGGCGCCGAGGCCGATGGCAGCCTCGATGATCTGCGCCAGACATTCCTCGTCAAGGCGTTCCAGCGCCGGCAGGTTGCGCTACTGGGTCACCTCATCGCGCTGGGGCAATCGCCGGCGGAGATCGTCGGTCTGACGTTGACAGAGCTCGGGTGCCTGCCGCTCGACGATGCAGGTGAGAAGCTGATTCAGCGCTATCTCGAGCGACGCGCCATCGTAGGTCCGGCAAGCGGTGATGAACCCGCCTTTGTCGATGCGAACGGAGCGCGGCTGAAGGCCGACGGCCTTGCCGCATACGTATCGAATCTACGGCGCGTGGGCATCAATGCTGAATTCAACGGTGCGCTGTGCCGCGGCCTGCTTGCCGCGCGGTTCGACCTCGAGACACCGTTCGTACCGAAATCGAGGACGATGCCGGCGTCGCCGGGCACGTAACAGGTGCCGTGATGCGGGTGCGCAGCATCGATAATAAGTCCAGACCAGACGACCTCAAGGCAAAGTCGGGGATATAGAATGCCGAAGATTATGTTGCACGATGAAGCTGCGCGGGCCGCGCTGGGTCGGGGCGTCGCCAAGCTCGCCAAGGCGGTACGCGGAACGCTGGGTCCGAGGGGCATGAACGCGATCATGGACCGACCGATCGGCACGCCGATCGTGTCGCGCGATGGCGTCAGCATTGCCAGCGAAATCGAACTTGAATGCCCGTTTGAGAATATGGGCGCGCAGGTGTTGCGTGAGGTTTCAGCGCGAACCAATGAGGTGGCGGGGGACGGCACCACCACGGCCACCGTGTTGGCCGATGTTCTTGTGCAGGAAGGCCTGAAATGTTTGGCGGCCGGCGCCAATCCGGTCGAGCTGGTTGAAGGGCTGGAGCTGGCGGTTAGTGAGACCATCACGGCGTTACGACGGTCGGCGAGACCGCTGCAGGGGTCTGCTGGCCTGCGGGCTGTTGCGAGCATTGCCGCCAACGACACGGCGCTTGGCGACATGGTCGGCGAAGCCTTCGAGCGCGCCGGCAATCACGGAATCGTCGCGGTGGAATTTGGCAACACGGTCGAGACGACGCTGGAAATCGTTGAAGGCATGGCCTTCGATCGTGGTTATCTTTCACATCACATGGTCACCGATGTCGAGAAAATGCAGGTGGTTCTCGACAGTCCGTTCATCATCATGACCGATCTCAAGATCCAGACCGGGGAGCAACTGGCTGGTGTGATCTCGCTCATCGAGAAGAGCGGGCGACCTTTGCTGATCATCGCCGAGGAAGTGGCGCCATCGGTCATCATGCAATTGCTGGCGCGTCGGGAGAAATCCAATTTCAAGGTCGCCGCGATTCATCCGCCGGAGTTCGGCCATTGGCGCAAGGCGATGCTCGAGGATATCGCGATCACGACCGGAGGGCGCGTTATCTCGGCTGATCTAGGCGGAAGGCTCGAGAAGGTGGAGCTGCACGACCTTGGGTCCGCGCGCCAAGTGCGCATTTCCGCCTCGAAGACCCTGATCACGGCTGGAGGTGGCGATCAGAAGACGATCGCGGCGCGACGCGAGCAGGTGTTGCGCCAATACGATGTCGCTCCCGAAAATATTGAGCGGGACAAGTTCCAGGAGCGCATCGCAAAACTGTCCGGCGGCACAGCGATGATTCTTGCCGGCGGCGCGACGCCGGTCGAGCAAAAACGCCGGACCCAGCTGATCGAGGATGCGATCAACGCGACCCGCGCCGCGATCGAAGAAGGCATTGTGCCGGGCGGCGGAGTGGCCTTGCTCAGGATCGCTGCAAGGCTCGACGAATTGATCAATCGTCTGGACGGAGGCGCCAGGCAGGGCGCCGAGCTGCTGCAACGCGCGCTCAGCCGGCCGCTTTTCTACATTGCCGCCAATGCCGGCTTGAACGGAGAGGCGGAAGTTGCGAGGATTGCCAAGGCCACGAATGGCCACGGGCTCGACGTGCGCAATGGCTCGGCGGTCGATCTTGTCGAAGCTGGCATCATCGACCCGGTCAAGGTTTGCTACAGCGCGGTTCGCAATGCGGCATCGGTGGCCGGACTGATCCTGACGACGCAGACCTTGATTGCCAAGAAGCCGGATGATTACGATCCGACCGCTGGCCCGGCCCGAGGTGGTGGTGCTGAGCTGCTTTGAACGGAACCGGTCATCGGTTCGAAGCGACCGGGCTCTATCCATAACTGGGCATGCTGCGATACTCGCAGCATCGGTGCTTCGAGGCACTGTGGCATCACTCGGGCTTCTTCTGCCCCAGTGCGCGATAGATGGTGTTTCTTGAGACGCCGAGGCGTCGCGCGGTTTCGCTGACGTTTCCGGCGGTCTCGGCATACACCACAAGGATTCGCGCGCGGTGGATGTCGTGGAGCGATCCGGACTCCGTTCCAGGGAGTGGAACGATGTTCTCCGCGCTGGCTTCGTTGATAGAGCCGTCCGCGGCGGCAAGGGTGAATCGCGCCAGAACGTTGCGTAGCTCGCGGACGTTGCCAGGCCAGGGACGTGCGGCGAGATGCGCAATGTCCGTCCGCGTGATTTCGCAATTCGGGTCGATCGCATTGAGCAGATGGCGAACGATGGCATCAAAGTCGGTGCGATCTCGGAGTGGCGGCAGGTTGACCTCGAGCGTATTGAGACGATAGAGCAGGTCGGATCGGAATCGGGCTTCGGCGATGGCCTTGTCCAACCTGGCGTTGGTGGCGGAGATGAGAAAGACATCGACCTTCGATCTGACGCCGCCGACAGGACGCACGGTCCAGTCGTCGAGCAGGCGCAGAAGCACCGCTTGCAGCGCGACGGGCATGTCGCCGATCTCGTCAAGGAACAGCGTGCCGCCGTCGGCCTCCTTGACCAGTCCAATCGCGCCGCCGCGCCGCGCGCCGGTGAATGCTCCCTCGGCATAGCCAAACAGCTCGCTCTCGATCAGGCTTTCCGGCAGGGCGGCGCAATTCACAGGGATGAACGCGCCGGTTCGCCCACTCGCCATATGGGCGTGGCGGGCAAGCTGTTCCTTGCCGGTTCCGGTCTCGCCGCGGATGAGGATGGGCATCTTGCGTGCTGCCGCGGTCTCGACTTGACGGACGATGGCTCGGACCGCGGGGTCGCGCGCAACGAAGCCGGCGGCCATGCTCTGAAGAGACCGTGGTTCCGGCTTTGAATCCTTTCGGGCAGATGATGAGCTCGCGGTCTCGCGGCCGTCAGATCCGGATCTCGATTTCTGGACATCGCGATGCGTGATCAACTGGCGTCGTCGCGCATGCAGCACCACGATGGCGCCGATGCCGGAGCGTTCGTTTTCGACGAAGTTAAAGCTCGCGTTGGGAAGCAGCTCCTTCAACCTGCCCGGCCACTCATCGAAGGGAACGGTCTTCAAAAAGCGGGTTGGCGCGTCGTTGTGAATGCCGTGGCGATCATGCTGGAGTGCGTTCAGAGCACGCTCGGTGGCGTGGAGGATCATGCCACGACGATCGAGCACGATGCATTCATCGTTCGCCCATTGCGATCTCTTGCCGAGAAAGCGGCACAGCAACTCCTCATGTTCCTGTCGGACTGATTGGGCCAGAACGCTTTCCACGTGATGGCCGACCGCGACGGCCAAAGCCAGGCTCTGCGGGTTGAAGGTGCTTGCAGGACCCGAGATGTCGACCACGCCAAGCAGTTCGCCATCGGTCGGGTCATGAACCGGGACGGCAGCGCAAGTCCACCGCTGCACCTCCGAGCAGAAATGCTCTGTACCGTGAATTTGGACAGGTTTCGATTCCGCTATCGCGGCGCCAATCGCGTTGGTGCCGATGTCGGCCTCGCTCCAGCGACCTCCGTGTTCGAGATGGACTGCGCGGCCGGCGTCGATGACCCTGTCGTCGCCCTGTGTATCGATGATCAGCCCACTCGGATCGGTGAGGATCATGATTGAGTTTGCATCGCACAGAAATGTTTTCGAATTCTCGAGAGCGCAGCGGGCGGCATGACGGAGCGACGCGTATTTGGAGCGATGACGGAACAACTCGGCGTCCGCGACGAGCGGCGCTCGCGCACGGTCGACGGTGACGCGATGGTTCCTGGATCGCTGCCACGACGCTGCGACCGATGATCTCAAGTCGGATGACAACGCTCCGCGCTCGACGAACTTCTCCCACGCCGCCAGCACTTCTCGTTGGTCCATCCCGGCTCCTCCGACGTGAAAGGTGCTGGACCCGCTCATGACGGGCCCTGCGATCATTCACCTGAATGCGGGGGAGTGCCTGCCGCAACTGCCGGTTCGGCTCACGCAAAGTCCGACGGTAAGACCCTTCCAGGCCGCCGTGACGGCCGTCTGAATCGGATTCCATATCCGTCGCACCCGCCGTGAAGACGACCGCGCCTTCCGATCAAGCAACCCCTTCAGCGTCCCACGTCCCTAACGTCCCAGGCCTTTCTCTCAAGCCCGTTGACCAGATCAACCTATACTTTTTGAATGGTTCTAGCAAAGGTAGCGATCGAAGTTCCGCTTGGCCGCGGCTCGATCTGTTCGAGAGTCCGGGCTAGGCGCGCTGTAGTGCGGCGCAGCATTAGGGAATTGGGCGGCGCGCGCTATTATCTTCGCCGGCCCATGCCTGCGCTGGCGCCGACACGCCGGGCAGGTCCAGGAGATTGATGGCGCGGCAGGCGATCTGGTCGACCACCTCAGCCAGAGACTGCGGCTTGAGATAGAAAGCCGGTAGCGGTGGCGCGAGGATTGCACCGCTTTCAGTCACCTGCGCCATCGTGCGGAGATGGCCGAGATGCAGCGGGCTTTCACGCGCCAGGAGCACCAAGCGGCGCCGCTCCTTGAGCTGCACGTCGGCAGCGCGTACCAGCAGATTGTCGAGTTGCCCCCAGGCGATGGCGGAGAGCGTACGGATCGAGCAGGGGGCCACGATCATCCCGTGAATCGGAAACGAGCCGCTGGCGATGCAGCTACCGATGTCATGGTGAGCATGGTAGCGAAAGGCCAGGCCGCGCAGACGCGCCGGCGCGTTGGCGTCCACCTCCTCGGCAAGCGTGCGCTCCGCTGCCGGCGAGATCACGAGGTGGAGGGCGCAACGCGGATCTTCCGCGAGCCGTTCGACAATGCGAGCGCCGATTGCAGCGCCTGAGGCCCCGCTGATGCCGACGATGACGCCCAGCCGCTCGCTCATGCCAATTCCCGTGCGACGTCCATGAGGCCGAGGCGCGACCACATTGCATCGACCCGCGCGATCACGTCGGGATCCATCGCGAGCGGTTCGCCCCAGAGCCGTTCTGTCTCCGGCGGGATTTTTGTGGTGGCATCGATGCCGAGCTTGCCACCGAGTCCGGATTTTGGAGAAGCAAAGTCGAGATAGTCGATCGGCGTGTCGGTCAGCGTCACCAGGTCGCGCGAGCTGTCACTGCGAGTCGAGACCGCCCACATCACCGCGCGCCAGTCGCGAATGTCGATATCGTCGTCGACCACGATCAGCAATTTCGTATAGCTGAACTGCGGGAGCATCGACCACAGGCCGAGCATCAGCCGTCGCGCCTGGCCCGGATAGCGCTTCTTGATCGCCGCAATCGCGATGCGATATGAGCAGGCCTCCGGCGGCAGAAAACAGTCGACCACTTCGGGAAATTGCTGCCGGATCAGCGGCACGAACAGTCGGTTCAGCGCCTCGCTGATCCGCGATGGCTCGTCCGGCGGGCGGCCGGTAAAGGTCGAGAGATAGATCGGTTGGCGCCGGCCGGTCACGGCGGTGACGCGCATGACCGGAAAGTCCTCGACCGAGTTGTAGTAGCCGGTGTGATCGCCGTGGGGGCCCTCGGGCGCCGTTTCGGTTGCCGAAACAAAACCCTCGATCACGATCTCGGCTGCGGCCGCAGTTCGGAGATCGTCTCGGGCAGCGGCAGCACGGAAGCCAGGACGGTCGCGGGATCGGCGCCGATGACGACCGCCACCGGCATGTCGCGGCCGAGTGCTTTCCACTCGCGGTGATGGCGTGCGCCGCCGCGGTGAGCGAGCCAGCGGATAATGGTGCGGTTGCGGCCGAGCACCTGGATACGGTAGACGCCGACATTCTCTTCCTGATCGGCGGCTGCCGATTCCGGTGGCACCGTGATGACAAGCGGCCAAGTGATCAGCGGCGCGGGTTCGCCCGGCCAGCAGATCTGCACCGGCAGCCTGCCGAGGTCGATGTCGTCGCCCATGGCGACGCAGTCGTGGACCGGCGCGGCTGCGCGCGTGCGGGGCCGGGTCGCGAGCGCGGCGCGCGCCAGCGGAAGCTTGTCCCAGGCATCCCGCAATCCGTGCGGCGGGCGCGGCGCGCGCAGTTCGGCCATCGGCGCGCCGAGCTCATCGAGGCGATCCGGCGTAATTCCCATACCCCACGCGATGCGTTCGACCGAGCCGAAGACGTTGGTGAGAAGCGGCATCTCGGACGGCGTGCCGTCGGCCTTGATCGGCTGCTCGAACAATAGTGCAGGCCCGTGCTCGCCAAGCACCCGGCGGTGGATTTCGGTGATCTCATGGACCACCGAGACTCTCTCGCGAATACGTCGCAACTGCCCCTTGCTCTCGATGAAGCGCAGGAAGTCGGACAATTCTCGAAAGCGCGGGACATCACGCTGCAAGTGAACGAACTCCTCTAGAATAGGCAGAGCTAGCCGGGATGATTTCCGCCTTCATTGTACCGGCTCAAATACATCCGCGCACAATCCGTCCAGATTTGATCCCATGAATGCTCCGTCCGTTGCGCCGTCCGGCCCTTTGCCGGTCATCCCGCCACTTGTCGCTGTCGCGATGCGTCCCTTGCCGCTGCTTCCGCTGCAGCGCGTTCTATCAGGCTTCTTGCAGCGGATATGCCAGCGCAATCCCGCGATCTTCGATCGGCTTGGCGAGCATTCGCGCGCGCGGTTCGGCATCAGACCAACCGACCTGCCGTTCGCCTTCGTCGTCGAGGCGGCGCCGCCACACCTTACGGTGGTGCGCGACCTGCCGCGTGATCTGGATGCGCGCATCTCCGCCTCGCTCGCCAATCTGCTGGCCCTGCTCGAAGGAAAGGTCGACGGCGACGCATTGATGTTCTCGCGCGAGCTCGTGATCGAGGGCGATATCGAGGCGGTGCTCGCGTTGCGCAATGCAATCGACGACGCTCAGCTCGATCTCGCGGCGGAGCTGTCCTCGTTGCTCGGCCCGCTGGCTGGCCCCGCAAGGCGCGCGCTGGAGGCGGCGCGCGACAGCCTGATCGGCGGGTCGCGGAGGCCGTTCAAATGATGGAGCTGATCTGCCCCGCCGGTACCCCGGCTGCGCTGAAGAGCGCCATCGATGCCGGCGCCGAAGCGGTCTATTGCGGATTCAACGACGAAACCAATGCGCGTAACTTTCCGGGCTTGAATTTCAGCCGCGACGAGCTGCGCAGGGGGATCGCGCTCGCGCATAGAAGCGACGCGAAGGTGCTGGTTGCCATCAACACCTTTCCGCGTGCTTCCAGAGTCGAGCTGTGGCAGCGCGCTGTGGACGATGCGGTGAGTGCCGACGCCGATGCGCTGATCCTCGCCGACATCGGCCTGATGGACTACACAGCGAGGCGCCATCCAAACCAGCGCCTGCATGTCTCGGTGCAGGCGGCGGCCGCAAACCCGGACGCCATTGCCTTCTATGTCGAGACCTTTGGCGCCCGCCGCGTGGTGCTGCCCCGCGTCCTCAGCGTGCCGGAGATCGCGGAGATCTCGCGCGAGGCGGCTTGCGAGACCGAGGTCTTCGTGTTTGGCGGCCTCTGTGTGATGGCGGAAGGACGCTGCTCGCTGTCCTCCTATGCCACCGGCAAGTCGCCGAACATGCAGGGCGTCTGCTCGCCCGCAAGCCACGTGGCCTACGAGCAGACGCCGCAGGGAACGACGTCGCGGCTGGGCGGCTTCACCATCAACCGGTTCGAACCCAGCGAGCCGGCCGGCTATCCGACGCTGTGCAAGGGGCGCTTTTCGACGGAGCAGGCCAAAGGCCTTGCCGAGCGTCAACCCGAACAGCGGGTCGCTTTTCTCGATCGGGGCGGCCTCCAAAACAGCAGTAAATTTTGCGAGTGGCCATACGCCCTCACCCGTTCCGGGAGACCAAATTTTGCGGCCGAGCGCGCCATCCTGTCTGAACTTCGCGGGATGGAGGTCAGGCCCGAATCTATAGATCGCGGTCGCGCTCGTCTTTCTGTTAATCTTGGCGCTCGGCTTCTCTCCCTTACCCGACCTGAGGCTGACCGGCGCCGGTCAGGAAGTTGACCATCACTGGGTTTGGCGCGGCTCCGGTGAGCACGCCCACGCCGGTCACCGACGGCAAGATGCCAGCTAGAAGGTCGTGCGACGAATGCCCATTTTCCGCCGGATAAGCCCGGCGGTGCGACCACTAAGTCATTGATTGTTTTCAGCCCGGGGCTGACTCTTAATCAGCGGGTCCCAGGTTCGAGCCCTGGTGCGCCCACCAAATAAGATCAACGACTTGGGACGTTTGGGGATCAGAACGGGCCCCGCAGTTGCGAAATCGGCTTGATCCGCCTGATAAACTCGCGTGAAAATCAAACTTTCATGATCATGCGCTTGTCCATGTTCTGTACCTTCGCGCGCTGAAGTACAGCGCGCAGACCACTTGGTACAGATCGATTGCGTGAGCTGCTTGGTACAGATCGATTGCGTGAGCTGCGCGCTCAACGATGTGAGCATCGGTTCAAAGGCCATCTTCGAGCTCAGGGCCGAGATGGTCTCGCAAGGAGAACTCGGATGCGCCGTCGGCGCGATATTGTCCTCGAGCAGCCGGGGCAACCAATTTTGCGTCTATGGAAAGACGGAGAGGTACGTCAGGGTCAAGCTGATGACCACCGAGCCATTGGCAACAGCTCTAACGTCCTAGTACTCGCCGGACGCAAAGCATTCTGATTTCGTTAGTTTGGTGTAGTTGCTCAGCACTCGGGGGATCAATGGAGCCGAGAGTCTCGGTACTAAACTTCGTTTCCAATTCTGAAGCCATGCAGATGCAAATCTGCAAGCAAGCGTCCGTCGAAAAGCCGCCTTGCTGCGCGCAACCGTTTCGGCACGCTGAGAGAAACTGCGGTCGCCATTCTGCAGCCGTGGCGATTGTTATAAAATTGATAGCAACCATCGTCAGAACTGGGAGAAACGCGGACATTGCTTCGCTTCCCTTTTTTAGTTTGTCGAGGGGCGCTCTAATTCGACCCTATCTTTTTCGCCTCTAGCAACATCCAGCTACTTGCGTAGCTGTCCCCTGAAGCGGAACCACAAATGACCGATCAGTGATAGGACTATGGCGGCCAGAATTATCGGGAGCCAGATCGACGTGGTTATGATGAACAAGGATATGATCACCGCACGTCCAAAGACCGATTCGGTGACCGGATTCTTAAGACGAGCGAAATAGGCGTAGATAATAAAGATGGTGGTTGGCACCATCCACGCGGCGACAAGCACCAGTAATAGGTCAACAAGTTGGCTGGCATAATGGTGCATGAGCGCACCTCCTGACAGCGTCGGCGCGAGTTACTGTCACCGTTGCGAGAGATGCGGTGATTGTCGACGATAATTGGTCTTTGTTCGCGTTGGTGGGCATCTGTACGCTCGGCATCGCTGTCACGGCCGGTGCCCAAACTCATGCGAACCCACAGACTTCGATTCGCTTGAGCTCGGGCCTCTCAACGCGCACTCGTTGAGATTGCTCGGGCAAGGGCTCGTCCAATGCAATCATAACCATCGGCGGTGTTGTGCAATCCGTCCCACGTTACAAGCGCGCTTTGCGCAACTCCGGCACTGACCGAGTTTCGCATCAGCGCAAAACGAGAGAATAGCCCGACCCGTTCTTGTTTTGCGACATCGATGATGATGTCCTCCATTGTCGAATAGCCAGCTGAGGCGAGCACCTGTGGCGCATATTGCAGATCCATCAACACGACATCGGCAGACCCCGCCTTAAGTGCCCTTACCCCTTCAAGAACGTTTCTTTTGAGCCCTTGGTCCGGTCGGCCACCCCAGGCGACGTCATTGGTACCTAATTGCCAGATAACGAGATCAGGAGTGTGTGCGAAAACGTCACGCTCGAACCGCGCGATGTTGTTCGGAATCGTATCGCCGACTCGACCGCTGTTGATGACCTCGATCGTTGCGTTGGATCTAAGCCTCGAGAGTTCTCGGCGCATCACCTGCGGATATGTGGCCGCGGACCGAAGTACCCAGAGCCCCACCGTCGACGATGATCCGATCGCGACAATCTTTAGCGGCGCACCAGATCTCAAGCGCGCCGCCGTGCGCGGCAATTGTGCGCCCAGCGAGACATCCAAATTTGCAGCAAGGCATCTCTCGCCAGATGATGCCTCGTCCTGCGCTTGAGAGGGCGCTATGCTGGACAAACCGACAATCACGGCAGCACCGATCGACGCCATTGTTCGAGCGGTTCGGCTTACGCATGGCAGAACAAATCGACCCATGTTCCCCAATAACTGGTCGATTCTCTCTTGACAACCCTTGGCTTCAAACGTCTGTCTTTGATTGCAGGTCGATTGACGTGTGGGGAGCGAGCAGCACGCATGAGTCCGGGGATAAGACAATGTCCGGCAAGCCTGTAGCGAAACGGTTGGTATTCCATATCGGCGGCTATGATCCAATCACGTCGCATGCCAGCGCGCAACGACGCTTTGTGCGCGAAATTGCGAGGTTCCAACGTACTTGGTCAGTGAAAGCGGCCGTTGACGGTTTGCATGATACCGCCGACCAGATACGATGGAATGTGACGACAACTGGCCCCGATTGGCTCGTCGAAACCGATTACCGTCTGGTCCGATGGCACGACGTAATTGAGGCCTTCGGGGGTCGAAGCATTGGCTCACGCATTTCCGTCGGGAGTCTTGCGTTTCTGGATTTCGTTCTGACCGGCACTCTTTGGCGGTACTTGCTGACCAATTGGCGCTACGCACTTTTCTTTCTCTATCCATTCGTCACGTTCGGATTGCTCATCGCGGCCGCCTTTTTGATTGGCGTGGCTGCATTCAAGATCACCGGATCCATTCCTATCGCTACCGGTGGCGGTTTCTTCGGAATCGTAGCCGTTTTGGCGGGCCCGTGGCGCTGGCTCCACCTGGGCGACTTGTTCGACGATTGGATTTTTTCTCGCGAGTATATTCGATGCGGTAATTCGGAAATTGAGCAGAGACTGGACAGATTGGCCGCCGAGCTCGTGGCTGCGGCGAGCAACTCTGCCGCAGACGAAATCTTGGTCATAGCGCACAGTCTTGGCGCCGTACTTGCGGTTGATCTGCTTGATCGCGCCTTGAAGCAGGACCCTGAACTCGGTCGGAATAAAACTCCCGTCACGTTCTTGAGCGTTGGATCATCCATACTCAAAGTCGGCCTGCACCCGAAAGCAACACGCTTTCGCGCGACGATGGAACGCGTCGCCAAGTCGCGCGCGATCTTCTGGGGCGATTATCAGGCCCTCGTCGACCCGTTGAACTTTTACAAGAGCCGGCCGATGGCCGAAATGGGCTTGTCGACAGAGAACGAAGCGACCGTCAGGGTCGTGAGATTCAGTCGAATGCTCGACGACGAGATCTATCGACGCATCCGCCTCCACTTCTTCCGTTTGCACAACCAGTTCGTCAGCGGAAATGACAAGCGAACATCGTATGACTACTTCATGCTGACTTGCGGACCTGTTTCAGCCAAATCCCAGACGCTCGCCCCGGATGGCGCCGTGTCGATGATCGCTGACGACGGAGGACTGATTGCGAGCGCGGCGCTTTCGGAAGGCGAACTGCCAAGTCGTCCGGGCGCGGCGGCCTGATTCAAATGACGCCCACTATTTCGAAAATCATTTTCGTTGCCTTGGCGATCGGCTGGTACCTCATACGCTACAAGTACGCGCGGCGTTCCCGCCGTGCGAGGATTGTGCGGAGCGCTCGCGGCCCGCTGGAAATTGCCCTCCTGCTTACATCACTTTCGGGACTCGGACTTGTTCCGCTTGTCTACGTAGCGACAGGGATGCCTCGTTTCGCAGATCACAACTTTTATCCCTGGTTGGCTTGGCTGGGGTCTTTCTTTGCGATCGCGGCTTTGAGCGTGTTTCACCTGACACATCGTGCACTCGGCCGGAATTGGTCGGTAAGTCTCGACGTGCGGGAGAACCATGAACTCGTGACGGAAGGGATTTACCGGAGAGTTCGACACCCGATGTATTCGGCATTTTGGCTGTGGGCTATCGCCCAAGCATTGCTGCTGCCGAATTGGATTGCCGGTTTTGCAGGCATTGCCGGCTTCGGGATTTTGTTCTTTGGCCGCGTTGCAAGAGAAGAGCGAATGATGTTGCAGGCGTTTGGCGACAGCTATCGCGAGTATATGGCGCGGACCGGTCGGGTCTTCCCGTGGATACTCTGAGGTAGGTTCCGGCGCGTCCGTTGTGCCCACGGGAGTGATTAGGAACCAGACGCGTCATTTGCGTGCCATTTCCGCAACATACGGTAGAAAAAGCTGCCGGAGCCGCCGACTCCCCGGTCTAATCGTTGGTGTCGTGGCGAGTGTCAGGTTATTCCTATGCGTGTCAGGTGAATCCAATCGCTCGCGAACAATGGTGAGATCCGATGTTGAAATTCGTTGTACTGGGAATTGCTTCGTTGGCCTTCGTGGGAACCGCAGTTGCTGCGGATCTGCCGCGGCCTCAGCCGGTTGCCGCCGCGGCGCCCGTTGGCAAAGCTCCGATCGGCAAGTATCCCGTGGGTAAGAGCCCGGTGGGCAAATATCCGGTTGCCGCCCCGGCCCCGTTGGTGACCAAGGGTTGATCTGACTATCCATTCGTACGCCAGTGGCGTTCGTTTGGGGTAGCAGACTACCTGTGGCATGGGATCTTGGATCCAAGAGGATTCGTGGATGGCGGGAGTGATTCGGAAATATCCGGGTCTAGAGCTTCTTGCAAAGGCCGCCATGCTGGCGGCCTTTGTGGGCTTGGGGACCGGGATCAGTAGCGCGCAACCACTCGTGGCGCGTACCGACCAGCAGCAACGGGACGTTCTCCCCAGTTCGGCGACGAAGCATGCGGCGAGCATGGCTGCTGCTACGCCGTCGATATCCGATGTAAAGCCAGCTCGAAGAGCTGTCGCCACGGGTCCCTACTACGTTGATTTTCGTGCCCGCACGGCAGCAACGTACGGTCATGCATTCGTCTGGTACGGAAAGACGAGCGAGAAGAAGGTCGAGGTCGCTGGTCTGGCTCCGGCCGGCGACGAGGTGCCCTATCTCCTGGGACACATCATGTTTGTCCCTTCTGAGACGGGAGCGACCTACGGTGATCTTGACGAGCAATATCTGACGGCCAGCTATCGCGTCTATTTGTCTGAGGCAGACGCCAAGAAGGTCTTTGCTTATATCAAGCGCCAGCAGGAGTCTTCGCCGCTCTGGAATGCAGCAACGGCAAACTGTACTGCCTTTATCGGCCGCATAGCGACTTTTATGGGCCTCAACGCTCCGTTTCATCTGCTAAAGCCTGAGGAATACGTCAACAAACTCAGAGAGCTGAACGGGGGGCGAAAAACGGTGCAGCTTGAATCCGGTCGAGGCTAGAATCCTCGGACCGAGTTCATCCGGTTTTCCTTGCGTCAGGATAGGGGTGAGGTCTTCAAGAAATTCAAGCAAGCTTGTTCTTTGAGGATGCGGTTCGATACGACAAACATTCGTGCGCTGCCTCGCTTGGTTGATGAATAGGCCGGGAGATCATCGGAACGTCCGTGGCGCTGCGCTGCAAGGCAGTCCACCTCCGCTTGGTCGTGGCTAAGCTCTTGTTGGAAACCGTTCTGAGGGTGAAGTCCTCCTTGGCGTAGTTGAGGAAGGTTCGCAGAACTTGTCGTTGCAGACGAAGGTCACCGCTTAGGCCATGGTTCTGCGTCGAGGCCGAGCATCAACATCAATCGACCTCTGCACGTCGCGTACACACGGCAGGACAATAGACGCTCTCCGCGCCGGATCGGGATCTGTACCATCAGCACGCTTGTCGCCGCCGATGCTGATTCGCGATCATGATCGCGGTGTAGCCGACCTTTGCGGTGATCACGGCGCGTAAAGCTGCGTGTTGTCAAGTCAACAAGCGCTCTTTCAGCTTTGTGGAAATGGAAGAGCTGAGTTCACTTCGCTCCTATTTGAGCGCGGTGGATCAGACGCTTTTTTTGAGCTAAGCCGTCTGAGCCGCCTGGAACGGCGCGGGCGGCCACTCTATTGCGGCATACTGAATGCAGTAAGCTATCGCGCCGTTGTTTCGGGGGACGCGGATGCGGGTTCATATTATTGTTGCCGGCCTAATCCTGTTGGTCATCGGGAAGGCCAGCGCCACGGTTGTCGATAAAGCAACCGACGCGCAAAAGTCTTGCGAACTGCTTGTTCAGAACTCGTTTCGCAATCAGGACGAAGCTCGGTCCGCTGGCGTATGTGAGGGAATGATCGAGACTGCGATGCTCTTTTCACCAAATCTGCCAGCTAACGTGCGTGCATGCCCCCCCGCGCAAGGCAGCGCTTTGCAAAGTGCCAAGGTTTTTCTGCGGTATCTTGATAATAATCCGGATCGAGTGAAGGAACCGGGGATCACCGTCGCCATCGAAGCATTCAGGGATGCTTGGCCCTGCCGTGGGGACGACGCGTCCACCGGAACTGGATCGAAAATGCGTGCCCCAAAAAAATCCAATTAGAACGCGTATCTGCAGATACTGGTGCTAGCCTTACGGTCCGCGATGTTCGCGTCAGGCTAGATTGTTTCGCAATGCACTACCGCCGAGGTGCGCGAACTGAACCGCATTGCACACCTCCACGATCAGCACTCGACGCCTTATCGACGAGCGGAAGCGAACCCTTGAGCCCCGATAAACAGCGGGGCATTGTGCCATCAACGCCCGGGCTGGACAGCATGACAATCCCCTGCCGCGTCCTGATGATCTATCCGAAGTTCGTTCCGAATTCGTTTTGGAACTATGCGGAGGCCTGCGAACTCGTCGGCGCGAAGTATCCAACGGCGCCGCTCGGCCTGATCACCGTCGCCGCTATGTTGCCGAAGCATTGGGACATCCGGCTCGTCAACCGCAATACCGAGGCTTTGACAGAGGCGGACCTCGATTGGGCCGATCTTGTGATGATCGGCGGTATGCTCAACCAGCAACCGGATGCCATCTACCTGATCGATCTCGCTCACCTGCGCGGCAAGCCAGTATGTGTCGGTGGGCCGGACGTCTCCTCCAGCCCGCATCTTTACGCGGACGCGGATTTTCAGGTGATCGGCGAGGCCGAGCATGTCATCGAGCAGTTCATCGCCGCCTGGGAAAGCGGCGAACGCAAAGGCGTGTTCATCGCCGAGAAATTCACGATAGATGTCACGCTGAGCCCGATGCCTCGCTACGATCTTCTCAACTTCGATCACTATCTGTACATCGGCCTGCAGTATTCGCGCGGCTGCCCGTTCACCTGCGAGTTCTGCGATATTATCGAGTTGTATGGTCGCGTGCCGCGTACCAAGACCAACGATCAGATTCTCGCAGAGTTGCAGGCCCTCTACGATCACGGTTATCGCGGGCATGTCGATTTCGTCGACGACAATTTCATCGGCAACAAGAAGAACCTCCGCACCTTGATGCCTCGGCTCAAAGCCTGGCTGGAAGACCACGACTATCCATTCGAGTTCTCAACCGAAGCCTCGATCAACATCGCGGACGACAGCGAGTTGTTGCAGGCAATGAAGGATGCGAACTTCTTCGCGATCTTCGTCGGCATCGAGAGCCCGGATCCCGAGACGCTCGTGCAGATGAAGAAGAAGCAGAACACCAGGCGCAACATCGCCGAGTGCATTCACAAGATTTACGGCTACGGCATGTTCGTCACCGCTGGCTTCATCGTCGGGTTCGATAGCGAAAATGCCTCGATAGGACAGGCAATGGCCGACCTCATCGAGGAGGCGAGCATTCCAGTCTCCATCGTTGGACTGCTTTATGCGCTGCCTGGGACGCAGCTTACACGGCGGTTGGCCGCGGAAGGCCGCTTGCACCAGGGCCATGACCTCATGAACGTCGAGCAGGCGGGCGATCAGTGCACGCTCGGCTGTAACTTCGATACCAAGCGTCCGCTTCGTGACATCCTTGCCGATTACAAGGCCGTGCTCGGGCACGTCTACAGTCCGGCAGCCTATGCAGGACGGCTGTCGCGTCTCGCAGCCATGCTCGACCGGTCCGACCGGCGCCGCGATCTTCCGGATGGCGATGTGCGCAAAAGGCTTGGCGGCGTCGACAGCGTACACAAGATCATGCGGGCCTTGCCGAAGGTTCGTGAGCCGTTCTGGAAGACCTTCGTCGACGTCGCCGAGACCAATCCAGGCGCGCTGCGGTACATAGTGATGCTGATGGCGCTGTACATGCACCTCGGGCCGTTCTCGGAACGCGTCATCGGCGAGATTGACCGCCGCATTGCCGAGTTGGACGATGTTCCTCTGCCGAGGGCTACGGCGGTTGGCCAGGTGCTACCGCCAGCGACGGTGTAGCCACAGCCACTGGTCGGGATATTCGCGGATCCAGCCCTCGATGACCGATGTGACCGCCTGCATCGTTCCCTGAATGTCGATTTGTCCGGCGGCATCGCGGACCGGCTTCACTTCTTCAGACAGTTCGCCACGAAAGCGCTGTCCGGGCAGACGGGTGATGCGCACGCCGTGAATTGGGCACTCAATCTGCCGGACCAGCCGGGCAAGCAACGGATTGGCCCGGGTCTTGCGGCCGAAGAAAGTGACCTCGACGCCGTTGGTCAGATACTGATCGACCAGCATTCCAACGTGCTGGCCACTTTTAAGGGCCTCGGCAAGTCTTAAGGGCGCGTCACGACCCGCTGGAATGAGTGTGCCCATTTTCACGGCGCGCAAATCCTGGATGATGCGGTCGGCAGACGCGATGTCGGGTCGCCGATACAGGATCGCGGTATCCAGCCCGTGCGCGACGGCTGCCAGGGCCGGAATTTCCCAGTTAGCGAGATGACTGGCAAAGATCAGCGCCGGTTTCCCGTCGAGCCGCAGCTGCGTAAACAGATCATACGAGCGCTTGTCGATTTCGATCCGGCTATCCTCTGGCCGCGCGGAATCGTAGTTCCAGATGTGATCAAGGTGCGCGAATTCGGCGCCGACTCGACCGAGATTGTCCCAGACGCCTGCGAGAATGGTCTCGATCTCCGCAGGCGATCTTTCCGGAAATGCGGCGGTTAGATTGGCTCGACCGGTCTTTTGCTCCCGCATCATGGGCCCGATTGAGCGAGTGATCCGAGCGAATAAGTTGGCGGTCTTGGTTGGATCGAAATAGCGAGCGGTACGCAATATTCCGATCGTCAACGCGCCCACCGCCGCTTGGCCCAGGGGCTTGGTCACGTCGCGAAGTCGGGGCCTGGTCCGCATTGAAACGACAACCTTGGCTTACACTTTCGACTTTCCATGGGCTTCAGCGCGCACCATCATACCACCGACACGCGATGCGATCAAAGACACCGATGGGGTGCGCAGGGCGTATTGGGTTGCCGAATTTGGTCGATCTGAGATCAGCGCTTCAGCCCTTCCTTGCTCACCTGCAATTCGAGCCGGTCGATGGATGGGCCGGACAACGGCGCGCGCTTAATGGGCGCTTAATGCTTTTGCGCAACAGATAGATCACCAGCGCGGAATTAGTCCTAGTTACGAGTGCGAGCCGAGCTCCTGAGGAGGGAATCGGATGGGACTGCTTTTTGTCGGAGTGCTGGCAGGAGTGCTGATCGGCTTTGGCTGGTTCGCGCCTTCCCGAGGGTATTTCCTCGGATGCGCGTCACGCCCCTGTTTCGCTGTCGCCCAACCCGCGCAGCCAATGCCGACGGCGTTGGCGCAAGAGCCTGCGGCTGTCAGATCGAGTTCCGCAACGCCGGCAAGGCCCGGCAAGACATCATCTCCGAAATCTCCGAAGAAGCGCGGATCGACCGACCTTGCCAAGGCGGCGTCCCCGCGGACGATGATCAGCGTCCCGGCACCCGAACGGCCCGCGGAAACGTCGGATCCCGCTCTGGACAAGGCGAAGGTTGCGATCGCGACGCAGATGGGGAATCTGGAAACGGCCGAATTCAGCGATGTGAAGCGCGCAATGCGAAAGAACATGCTTGGACGCCGCGTCGATACGATTTGCGGGCGCGTGAAAGGAAGAAGCGCGTCAGGTAGCGAGACTGACGAGACGCCGTTTCTGTATCTCGTGAAGGAGGATGAAGCATATGTCGTCGACGGCAAGTCAGGGTCGGCGGCGTCAACGGCGTATCGAAATATCTGCAAATAGAGGATGCGTCGACTGCGCCACCGCGCGGTACACGTCCAAATGATTTGAGCGGAAAGAATTTCCACCCAGACGCCAGGTGATCCCGCAGTGGATATGGCACCAACGGCGGCTCTGCGCCGCTCTCGTGATGATGCATTCAGGTTGAATGCAGCGGCAGGGGAGACGCAATACGGAATGGGAATATCGCGGAAGTTCTTTTCATCTCGAGGAAATCATGCACGACATAACCAGTACCTCGAAACGACTCAATGGCTCGCTTCACTTGCCGGTTCTGGTGATTATCGAGCCGCTCCTGTTGCCTCGCACATGCATTCTGAACGTCCTCAGGCGGGAATTGGACGAACTTGAGATCCTTGACATGGCATCGGTCCAAGGCCTGGACTGCACGTCAGCCCGCGATGTTCGTCTGGTGATGCTGAGTATCGCGAACAAGCCCATCGGCGATCCCTCGGTTGAGGACGATCTCGGCTTCGTTGCGGAGTGTTGTCCCAACGCCGCCGTTGCAGTCCTGTCAAACCTTGACGACGAGCCGACCGTGCAGGCCGCGATGCAGCGGGGCGTGCGCGGCTTTCTTTCCACCTCGCTACCGATCGAGATCGTCATAGCCGGCCTGCGCCTTGTTCTTGTCGGCGGCGTCTACAGGCCGTTGCCCGTGGCCGGGATGAACAGGATACCGGACTTCGAGCCGCCGGATGCGCGCGGGCTTACGCCCGCATATCTGATGAATGATGGAGCCAGAGCGGCTATCGAGAGGAGCGTGACCGATCTCACGCCTCGTGAGCAACAGGTTCTGGCGGAACTGGAGCTCGGCCTGCCCAACAAGCTGATCGCCGCCAAATTGGGTCTGTCGGAAAGCACGGTCAAAATGCACATCCAGCATATCATGAGGAAATGTGCCGCGCACAATCGCACGGAAGCCGTCCTCCGCTGGCGCGGCCGGTTGCCCGCGCAGAGTCGCGATCACGACCCCGGCGCGGCTCTCATGCGGGAGACGTGAAGCATGATCCGGACCCGGAAAGTGCAATGACGATCGACCCCGATCTCACCGCGCTTTAGTCCTCTCTGAAGGCACCACGGAAGCTGTCGAGCAGGGGCCTGAGCGCGTAGAGCGCCACGGTGCCGCGCCCCGTCGTGATGAACACCTGAACCGGCATGCCGGGGACGATCTGGATGTCGTTCGCGACGATCTGCCCGTCGTCGATCCGGATCCTGGTCGCGTAGTATGGCTGGTCGGTACGCTTGTCGAGCAGCCGGTCTGCGGATACGTGCACGACAGTTCCCTTCAGGCGAGGCACGCGACGCTGATTGTACGGTACGAGTTGAACCTCGGCATTGAGGCCGGGATGAACCACATCGATGTCCTCGGGCCTGAGGCGCGCGGTCACGATGAGGCGGTCTTGCCGGGGCACCAGGTCCATGAGCGGAGCGCCCGCTGCGATGACGCCGCCGACCGTATGAATCCGCAGATCGGTTATCACGCCGTCCTCGGGCGCCTTGATCTCCGTTCGCGATAGCTGGTCCCTGGCCGCAAGCAACCGCTCGCGGAGCTGGAATATCTGGTTCTGTGCCTCACGAAGCGACTGTGCGATCTCGTTCTGCCTTTCGCTCTCGAGCTTGAACAGGGTGGCCTGCTGTTCGCTGATGACCTGCCCGGCGCGGGCAATCTGCGCGGCGATCTCGCCGCGGCGGCCCTCGACGTCGGCCAGCTCCCGCTGCAGGTTCAGAAGCCGCGGCCGCCGTTCGAGTCCCTTGTTGACGAGGGTCGCGACCATATCCAGTTCCTCCCGAACGATGTCGACGCGCTGCCCGGTGGCGGTTTCCTGAGCCTTAAGACCTTGGATTTCCTTCTCGACTTGACCCCTTCGTTCGCGAATGACCGCAAGCTGCGACTCGTGAACCTGCAGGCGTGCCTGAAAAATGAATTGCTGCGCCGACACCGCAGCGGCAGCCACCCCGCTCTGCTTGCTGTCCTGTTCCAGCGCGTCCGGGATTGCGATCCTCTCGAATCTCTGCTGCTCGGTTTGAAGCCGTGCGGCACGAGCAGCTGCATCCCAAAATTGGCCTTGGAGGCTTTGCATCTCCGAGCCGGCCCGGGTGTCGTCCAGCTCGATCAGCGTTTGGCCGCTGCGCACGATATCGCCATCCGAAACCAGGATCTTCCTGATGATACCGCCTTCCAGATGCTGAATCGTCTTGCGGCTCGATTCCGATTCCACGACGCCGGACGCGATCGCGGCGCTCTCAAGAGGCGCTAGGCTCGCCCATGTCCCAAGCCCCAGCATGAAGCAGAGCACCATCAGATTGCCCGCGACGGTGATGCCGCGAAGCCTTCCGCGCGGAGAGGTCGGCGTGGGCGTCGAACACCATGGAAATTCCAGAGGTTCGAAATCGTCGATTGCGGTCACCACGACGCCAGATCGCCGGGCGGGCGGGGGGCTCGCCGGCGCTCGCACGAGCTGGCCCCAGATCATGGGAAGTCTCGAGACGGCGGGATGTTTCCAGATGGTGAGAGAGTTCCAGATCATGGCGCTATCTGCGAAGTAACCTGGGGTCGGCTCAGGTGCCGTTCAAAGATGTCCTCGCTGTCGCCGAACGCGGCGACCGCACCGCCCTCCATGATGGCAATCTTGTCCGTGGCGGCGAGGAGACCCATCCTGTGGGTGACGACGACAAGGATGACGCCTGCGAGCTTCATGTGCTCGATGGCATCCAGGAGCATTCGCTCGCCCCCGTAGTCGAGGCTGGCGTTGGGTTCGTCGAGAACGACGAGGCGTGGACTGCCGAAAAAGGCGCGGGCAAGACCGAGGCGCTGCCGATACCCGCGCGAGAAGGTTGCTTCGCTCTGAATCACCGTGTCGTAGCCCAGCGGCAGGCGCATGATCGCCCCATGGATGCCGACGAGCTTGGCCGCTTCGATGACCTTGCGCCGGTCGGCATCTTCAAGGCGTGCGATGATGTCGTTGATCGTGTCGCCGAGCAGGTTGATGTCCTGGGGGAGATATCCGAGACGGTCGCCTTTTAGGCCCTCGCGAAGCAGCGAGACGTCGGTATTGTCGAGCGCGACACGGCCATGCGTCGGCATCGACAGCCCGGCGATCACCTGGCCGAGCAAGGACTTGCCCGACCCGGACGGACCGATGATGCCAAGGCATTCTCCGGGCATGAGGCTGAACGAGACGCCGTTCAGGAGAAGATGGTTGGTCCCCGCAAGCCTCACGCCGACATTGTCGACGACGAGGCCGCTTCGCGCCTGCAGCGGAGAAACTTCCGCGCTCTGCTGCCGGGCGACGGGGAATGCGGCGAGAAGTGCGCCGAGCCGCTGACAGGCGCTCATGGCCGTCACGAGTGATTTCCAGCCTGCGACCGCACTTTCGACCGGCGCGAGCGCCCGGCTGAACATCAGCGTGGAAGCAAAGATGATGGCCGGACTCTTCCCGTGATCGAGGACAAGCCATGCGGCGGCCCCCATGATCAGGACCTGCGACAGCGCGCGAACCGGCTTGGTGGCCAGTGAGACGATCTCGCCTCGCCGCAGTGCCACATCGTGCTCTCTGCGGGCGTGCCGCGCGTCACGGTGGATCATGCGCGCAGCGCTATCGAGCATTCCCATGGCGCGGATCATGTGGATGTTGCTCGCCGCAGTCTGGAGGCGGCCGCAGCTGCTGGACAGCGCGGCGCCGGATCTGAGCAGAGCGTCTTCCGTGACCAGCTCTCCGGCAACCGTGAGCGCGAACAGGAAGGCGACGCAGCAGGCGCCCACCACGCCAAGCAGGGGATGGATCAGAAAGAGGACAAGGAGGAACAAGGGCGCCCAGAACGCGTCGAACAGCATCGTACATGCGCCGGACTCGACGAACTGGCGCAGCACGGTGAGATCCCGATACGCGCCCGACGCTTGCGTCCAATCGCTGCGAAGCGCCGATTCGAGGCCGGCCGAAAGCACGCAAGGACGAAGGCGATCGTCGAGCCAGGCACCAAGGCGTCCAAGGACGGCGCGCCGCAATGCATCGAACACGCCCCCGACGACCACCGTGATCGCGACAATGAGCGTGAGCAGGAGCAACGTGTCGCCGCTCCGGCTCGACAATACCCGGTCGTAGATTTGAAGAAGATAGATGGAGGGCGCGAACAGAAGCAGGTTGTAGCTGCAGCTATACGCGAACACGAGACCGAGCGGTCCCGCGCAGGACCGGAGGGCCGCGTGCAGTGGCGTCCCGATCTGCGGCAGGATAGGCAACCGGATGGGCGGCATCAGCATGATCGTCACCGCCTGAAATCGAGGTCCGGCGCACTTGACCGATGGCCAACGCAATCCGGCAACGGCATCGGTAAATCATTGGCGTGAAATCCAGGACCGGCGGCCGCGGCCGCCGGTCCCACCAGTCGGACGAGCGGCTGGTCAGAGCGTATCGAGATGGAAGGTCACTCCGCCACCCCATGCGACGTTGCCGTCTCCGCCATCGCCGCCGATGCCGGCCACAACTTCCTGGTGCTGGTCCACCATGACCTTGTTGATCTGGGTGGCATCCGTATTGGCGTAGACCTTGGAGGTATCGTAGCCGCTGTAGGATTTCTGGCTTCCGTTCGACTCGGCGTCTCCGCCATGGGCCTTCGAAAAATACGAGGCCTTGGCGTTTGCGCCGCCGGCATCCCAATCCGCCGTCTGTTTGACGTGATCGCCGGTGTTCACGTGCACGTCGGCACCTTCCGCCTTGTTGGTCGGATCGAAGTTGACAGTCGGCTTGCTGATGATGGCTCCCTTGAAAGTACCGTCGCCGCCATTTCCGGCACTTTGACCACCGGTGTCGATCGATTTGACTTTGATCGTATCCGAGATGTTGATTGCCTTTGGCATCATTTGAGGCCTCCGTCGTTTTGTTGGCTGTCGTGCAACATCCATCCCGATCAGGCGGACGCGCGCGGCAAGTCTGATCCGCCCACGCGCGAAGGCGATAGATGTCAAATCGGACACCATCCGGTGTGGTCGACCTACGTACGAAAGTATGGCGTTCGTCGCGCAACACCGGAGCTCGAGACGTCCGGGAGAGCCCGCAGGGGGAGCTTGCGTGTGCAGAGTGTCGACGCAGCTCGCGATCGGGCTTGTGCTAGCGTCGCGATGCTTCGCTAAGCCATCAGGTGAAGATCCGACAGAAGATGGGCGGAAAGATCGCCGCCCAGCGCGAGATTGCCGTGGCCGCCGTCCCCGCCAACACCGGCGGTCTGGACCGCACTCTGGTCGATGTGCACGTTGTTGACCTGATCGGCTACGGCCGTCGAATGTGGACCTGCGATTGCGATGTTGATGGGTGCATAGATCGCGACGCTGACATCGATCAGGCTGCCGGAAAAATATCCGTTGCCGCCATTGCCTGCGCCGTTCGAACCGGTCGCGATCGTATCGGAGCCGCCCCACAGATGATGGGAGAGAAGGCTTGCGTGGCCGCCCGCTGCGGCGTCGTCGTTGCCGCCGTGCCCGCCAATGCCGGCGATCTGAACCGCGGATTGATCCACGGAGACATCGTTTATCTGGACCGCGTAAGTGCTGGAGCCATAGCCCGCGATTGCGATGTTGATCGGGTTGTACATTACAAACGAGGTATGGACGAGTTCACCGTAGAACACGCCGTCACCGCCATTGCCGGCTTGGCTTCCGCCCGTTTGAACGCCAAAGACGCTCCCTCCGTTGCTTGATCCCCAGCTGGGGTCGAGCGTCATGACGCTGCCGCCGGCGGCCAAATTGCCATGTCCGCCACTTCCGCCGACGCCCGCTATCTGGGTGGCCGACTGATCGATGTCCACCGTGTTCGATTGACTTGCATGCGCAGTGCCGCTCGAGGCCGCCACCGCAATATTGATCGGATGATAGATCACCACGGGAGCGTCCAAGATCGCACCCGAGAAATAGCCGCTGCCGCCGTTTCCGGCGCCGTTGTCGCCGCTCGCGATCACGCCGGCGCCTGAGGACGTACTGACGCTGCCTCCCGATGCAATGTTGTCATTGCCGCCATGGCCGCCGACGCCGGCCATCTGAAAGGCGGATTGATCGACATTCAAATTGTTGGACTGGTTGGCCAGGGCGACCGAGTCGTATCCCAGGCTCACCGAGATGTTGATCGGTTGATAGATCAACAGGGACGCGTGAATGACGCTACCGTAAAAGTAGCCATCTCCGCCGTTCCCGGCCGTGTTGGCTCCGCTTTCGACCGTAGCAATGCCCATCCCTGATGCGCCGGAAGCGGGCGTAGTAGACGAAACATCAGGGTCCGCCGCAGCGTGGTTGCCGGCGTGGCCGCCCGTGTCGCCCACCGATGTGGGATGTTTGGCTTGAATCGGGTCGGAGTCATGATGCTGGGTATTCGCGCCCGCGGCGTGCGCTTCAGTACCTGCAAATTGACCTGCAGACGGGCCGGGACCATGGACCAGGGCGCCACCGCCGACCGCCTCGGTCACGAACGGGGCGCTCGGTCCCGGACCCGCTTCGTCGTCGCCATCGTACCCATCGTGCCGATGAGAGGCGTGATGCAGCCGGATCCCATCCGACATCCGCGAAAAATCCATCGTAGCCTCCCTCATCGCAATCGCTCCACGCAATCGGACGGGTCCTGCACTCCGGACGGAATGTCATCCCGGGAAGGTCGAAAGCCCAGTCGTCAGTTCGGATATAGCGTTTCGTCTGGCAGCCGTAACATCGGCTACATCCGTTCGGGTAAAGTTACAGCCTTTGCAACTTTGCGTGGGCCGATGCTCGAAAGTGCGACCCTGAGGGGATGGCGAAAATGGACAATCGAGCTGACGGCCAGGTCGCCTGCATCTCGCCTGCGGCCAAAATGAATCCACCGCGTTGCCGGATTTAAGTCGCATTGCGACCCAGGTCGCGGCCAAAGCTCCCGTCCGGGCGGGGGCGCAACACCGGGGTTTTTCATGTCCGGTCATTTGCGAATTTGTTGCGCCACTTTTGCTTTTCTTGCAGGTCTCTCGACATCATCCGCGTTTTCGACCCCTCTTTCCGAACTCTTCAATGCCGGTCCCGCCACGGCCCCCGCGCCCGCTTCCGCGGAAGCGGAGTGCTTGACGCGGCCCGGCAAGTCGACCGCCGATGGCCAGCACTGGGTCTATCGGGTGGAAGGCCAGCGCAGATGCTGGTTCCAGATCGCCGAAGGAACAGAGAAGGCGAAGAAGCTGGTTCAGCAACGCGCCACCAAACATCGTGTCGCCGCGGCCGAAGAGAACCAGACCGCGGCGCGCAAGCGGAAGGCGGTGGTGGATGCGCGCGCGGAGCTGCCGCGCTCCGCACCTGCGGATACGTCCCGGCCGAGCCCGTCCGTGCCCGCGCAGGTGGTTGATGCCAGTCCCATCCTCGCCACCGGGATCGCAACCCGCGCGTCGCCGGCCCCGCTTTCCAAACGCGACCGGCTCACCGGTGACGAGATCACGCCGCGCCAGGTCGACGTCCAGGTCGACGTGGAGGCACTCCTGGCGGCGGTGCCGGCCGCCAGTGACGTGGTTGCCGCCTCGGCGGCGCCGCTCGCCTTGTCCGCCGCAGAGGCGGGCGATGACGGACGGGTCTGGACCTGGCTTGGCATGCTGCTGATGGCTTTGGGGCTTGTCTCCGTCTTGAGCGCGAGTCCAACCATTCGGTGGGCCGTGCTGCTGCACGAGCTATCATTCGCTTGCCAGCGGCTGCTGCTGGTCAAGACGCGACTACGCGGGGGGGCGGGGGTCAAGCGGCCATTCGGCCTGAACCGATCGGCTCCGGCCGCAAGCTGAACAGCTGAGACGGTCTTTGGTTCAGGTCGGACTTTCCGAACAGGCGTCAGGGCCCGATCTTGAATCGGCGACGGCGATCCATTGTCGTGCTCAGGCATGGAGGCCTGCTTCTACGTCCGCCCGAACAGCCTCAGCGTCCGCAGGTCTTCGCCATCCAGCGTTACATATTACAGAGACGGTGCACTTGGTTCATGGGTCTTCGAATCCGCGAAAGCGGCCGCGGATATTGAATGCACCGTAATCCCCGCTTCAAACATGCGTGGATGCGGGTCACGCAACGGTGAGTGCCGTTCGCGCAGCCGTGATTTTCCATCGCGTGTCTTTTCTCAAGCGCATACCTACGTAATCCTTGTCCAAAAAAATTCGAAGGAAACGCTTTCAACAGAGCAGCCGATTCTGGCCAGCGCGAACGCTCCGGACGAAAACAACAACCGTTCGGAGCACGACTATGATTGGATTCAGGACTTCCATTATTGCAGCGATGATGTCGATTGGCGCGATAGGCTCTGCAAGTGCCCAGTGCCCGACGTGGGCGACTCAAAATCCAGCTTCGTTTCAGGCGCAATATCCCAACAGGGATATATTGAACGACTGCGAGTTGACGCCAGCAGGCAGAATGGGCCTCGAACTCCCCGGCGGCGCGGCTCCCTGGTTTGGGCGCAACAGGGCTTATGGAGCAATGCCTGGCGTTGTTCAACACCACAGCTTTCAGCACCGATCGCGGTGAGGATCTGAAGGCTTCTCTTGTCGAGGGCGAGTTCTCTCGAGAAATTTCATGCGTTCGCTCAATCGCGAGCCGCCGGGCGCCCTGCCTATTCGGAAGAAACCCAATTTCGCAGACCATCGATCGTGCGAAATCCGTCGGCGGCGTAGCAGCGGATCGATGGATGGAAGCCCTGCATCATCTCCGCAAGCGCGTGTCCTGGGCCGAGATCCAGGACTTGATCGACCCCGAGCTCTACGAGAGCCTCCAGCGTCGCCGCCCAGTCGATCGGGCGCGCGATCTGGCATGCGAGCTTTGCTGTCGCATCGGTCACGGAGAAGATGCGCTCGCCGCCATCCCCGGCGAGGAGGGTCCTTTGGTCTGCGACAGGAGCGCGTCTGCTGGTCGCAAGCGCCTGCCGCAAGGGCGTGCAGGCCGGTTCGAGACGCGCCGTATGCGAGGCGATTTTGACGGCGAGGAGACCGGCGCGGGCGGCGCCTTGTGTCGTCGCCTCCTGACAGAGGTCGATGACATCGCGCTCCGCGCCTCCAACCACGACAAGAAGGCCGGGATTCCGGATTGCGATCTCGCAGCGGTGCTTCTCGAGCAGGTGTTCGAGCGCGGTTCGTTCGAGCCCGCGGACATAGCCGAGCCGCCCATCCGGCCCCGCCACGCCGTCCATCAACCGGGCGCGAATATCGGTCAGTCGCAACGCTTCGGCGGCGGTCCATATTCCCGCAACGCTCCAGGCCGCCATCTCGCCGACGCTGTAGCCCGTGACAGCGGTATCCTCAGTCAGCAAGTCCGCGATGCAGGCGTGGATCGCGAGCGCCGATGTGACGGTCAGGATCTGGCTGGCATGGTTGGCGGACAGCTCGTCCGCGCTGCGCGTCCTGATGAGCTTCCGCGGATCTTCGCCGAGACAAGCAGTCGCGGCGGCGAAGATCGATTCCGCAGCAGGCCGTTCGGCGACGAGATCGAATATCTTGTCCGACAGGGTGCCTTGTCCGCCGCAGAGCAGTGCAAGCATCAGGGGGCCGGCCGATCGACGAAGAGAGCGTCCACAAACAGAGCCATGGCGAGCAGATCTGCCGATCCGCCCGGACTGAGATTGCGCGCGACGAACGCCCGGTGAATGCCGTCGGCGTGTTTGCGCCAGCCTGGGCAACCGATTCCGCCCGCGGCAAGGAATGCGGATGCGCTGACCTGCGCGAAGCGCAAGCCGTCAGCTCCGCCCCTGTGCAACAAATTGGTGTCGGCAACATCTGCGATCAGCGCCATGCAGGTCTGAACCCGGACCGCCTCCTCATCCCGAGGCGCGAGCGTCCGCGCCGCGTGCAGCGCGGGAAGGGCGATGTCATAGACGGAGGGGAAGCCACAAGCCGCTTCCGCCCTGGCGCCGCCGGCGCCGTAGCGACGTGACGCCAGCGCGCCGTGGCTGCGCAGGGATATCGGGCCTGCGTGGATGGCGTCGCCCCAACGTTGCGACACCAATTCGCCGAGCGGCTTGCGAATGCCGAGAGCGCTGCGATATCCGGCCGCGGCGCAGAGCAGACCCAGTCCGAAGATCGCGCCGCGATGCGTGTTCACACCTGAGGTCGCAGCCAACATCGCGCGCTCCGCCGCAACCCCGATCGCGCGCAACCGGTCCATGCCGGCGCTCTCGGCGCCCGCGGCTGCGAGGTTGCGGAAGAACGGAGCCAGCGTGTCGGCACTCCGGCGCAGGAGCCCGGCATCCATATCGCGATGCGCGCCGTTGTCGACGTGGCTGACGAGCCCCGGCTTCGGATAGGTCTCGACTTCGAGCTTCAGGCACAGCGATGCGAGATGACCGAGTTGCTCCGCGCGGAGCGCGCGTTGCGGCGGCGCTTGCCATCTCAGCGCGACATTCATGACGCGCCACCCGCGAGAAACGCCGCACGCGTGGTGACATGAACGCCGGCCGCGCCCTTGACGAGGACCTCGTCCTCGTCAGCGCCGGTCAGCTCGCGCCATTGCACGCCGCCGGCGTGATAGACGATCTCGCCGTCGAGCCGCATCGGCGCCGTCTCTGCGATCCGCGCGATGTCGGACGGCAGGGTGTTCGCGTGCCTCGCCGACGACAGCGGCCAGAGCAGGTCGAGGTCCGATCCATCCGACAGATAGGGCAGGCCGGTGAGATGCTGCCAGGCCAGGCTGCCGAACGTGCGCGTCTGCGGCAGAAGGCGGACGAGCAGGTCGATGGTCTCGCGCCACGACGCAGGCGCGGCTGCTGCCGCATCCGCCAGCAATGGCGGCGGCGCGTGTGCGATGAGATCGCCGGGGGCGAGCGCGACCGCGATACGCCGCTTGCCGTGGCCCGGCGGCAGCGGCAGGCCGAGCGGAATCATGCCTGCGGGATCGTTGCAGGCCGGCCTGCGAACCACGAGAGGGCGGCCGCTGCGCGCCCAGCCCTCGATGATCGGCTCGCTGGCGAGTGCGGGGTTTCGGCTCATCGCGGCGGCCCATCCGGTGGCCGAGGCCGTCACCATCGTATGGCGCTGGAGGGCTTCAGCCATGTTGCGCCCCCTGATGCGCGGCTGCCGCGAGTGTGACAACCCGATCGGCGATCTCGGCCGCCTTCCTCCTGCCGCCACGCTCGGCGCCGAGCCGCGCGCGATCGTCCTGTCCCTGCGGCCGTCGCAGCACGGCGGCAAGCTGCGGCGCCAAGGGGGCGCTTTCGTTCCAGACAACGTGAATGCCGCCGGTCTGCATCATGTTGTCGAGGCCCGGCGCGAACACCGGCGTCGCTTCCGCCTTGGCCTTCAGCACATCGATCGGAAGCTTGGTGACCCGCGCCATCGACGGCAGGTCCATCACCGCGGGATGCGCGCCGGGCAGCGCCACCAGCGTAGCCGTGGCGAGCGCGGTGGCGATGAACGCGCCGGCCGCGCTGCCGCCGTAGAGCAGGCCGACGGTGCGGTGTCCCTCGGCTTCCGCCAGCAGCAGAGACTTGGCGAGATGCGACAGGTATTCGCTGAGTCCCAGCAGCTCGTCGCGCTTGCTCATGCGCTGGCTGGCGGAATCCACCAGGACCAGGATCGGCGCGCGATCGCCGGATTTGACGATCTCGATCACGCGCCCTGCGAGCACGATCGCCTCGTCCACGCCGAGCGGCTGACCCTGCGTGACGCCCAGCACGTGGACGGGGCCTCCATCGGGAAGGATCGCCTGTCCCGCGATCATCGCGCCGGTGGTTGCGATCTTGCTGCCGTTCGGAAAGAGACTGGCCAGAGTGTCATCGAGCGTCATCGGCGTTCTCCCTGTTGCTTGCCGCGCGAAGAAATGCGGCTGTGGGAAGTGCGGGGATCCCGGTCGGCTGGTCGATGCCGAGTGCTTGCCAGATTTCGACGGCGTCCGCGGCCTCGCCGAAACGCTGCAGCCGCCGCTCAAGGCGTTTCTGCTCCGCTTCCAGGACCGCAACATCGCAACCCCGCATGGTCTTGAGCGCGTCGATTGCCGCCTGACGAAACGCCAGCGCCTCGTCGTCGACGAACGCATCAGCGCCGCCGATCAGGTAGCGATGCTTGCCGCCCATGGTGCGCCACACCAGCGCGCGGTCGCGCGAGTCGAATTCCTCGATGCCCTTGTTGGTTTCGATGACCTCGGGGCCGCTGACGCTGATCCGCCCCTGTTCGGATACGATCAGGCGCGAACAGGTGCCGGCGATCAGGCTGCCGCCGCCATAGCAGCCGGCGCGGCCGCCGATCAGGCCGAGGACGTGGATGCCGGCGCGCCGTGCCTCGATCACCGCGCGCATGATCTCGGCGATGGCGAGCTCGCCGGCATTGGCTTCCTGAAGCCGCACGCCGCCGGTGTCGAACAGGATCAGTACGTCCTGATGAAGCGCACGCGCGGCGCGCAAGAGGCCCGTGAGCTTGGCGCCATGGACCTCGCCGAAGGCACCGCCCATGAAGCGTCCCTCCTGTGCCGCGACGAGCACCGGCACGCCGTCCAGGCGGCCGCGCCCGACGACGATGCCGTCGTCGAACTGCTCCGGCAGGTCGAAGATCGCCAGATGCGGGCTCATCTCGCGCAGCTCGGGGCCGATGAGTTCGGCAAAGCTGCCGGCATCGACGAACGCGTCGATGCGCTGGCGGGCGCTGGCCTCGTACCAGCTCAGCGAAACATTGTCGGCTTTGGCCGTTGTCATCGTTCCGGCTCCTCGATCTTGCGGACGCCTTGCGCAAGGCGCAGCGCCACTGTGTCGGGCCTGGCTCCGCCGTCATTGATGGAAATGCGTAAGCCCCCGGCAGAGCGGCGGGCGACGAAGTCGCGGACCACGGCGTCCCACACCGCACCGAAGCCATGGGCCGCGGTTGCGATGTCGATCGTGCACATGTCGGCCGGCGAGGCCCGTTCCAGCAGGACCTCGAGATTGCCGGAGGCGACGACGCCGACGATCGCCTGGGTGCGGGTGCCGCCGGCGCATCGCGGGGCAGTCAGTCTGAAGCTGAGCTTTTCCATGCAAAACTCCTCACCAGTTGCGGAAGCGGCTGGGCGGGCGGTAGAGACCGCCGGAGGCCAGCATGAGGTCCTTGATCGAGCGGGCCGCCAGCAGGCTCCGGTCGGCGTCGAGCGGATCGATGTCGAGATCCTCGGGGCGCTGGATCACACCGCGCTGCCTGAGCTGTTCGACCAGCTTCGCATCACGCGCGCGTCCGATGTCGGTGTAGCCGGCAACGCCGCGGATCGCCTGCTCGCGCTCGTCCTTGCTCCGGCACATCAAGAGGTTGGCGATGCCTTCCTCGGTGACGATGTGGGTGACGTCGTCCGAGTAGACCATGACCGGCGCGAGATCGAGCTTGAGCTCGCGTGCCAGATCGAGCGCATCGAGCCGCTCGACGAACAGCGGCGCTTTGCGCTCGCCGAAGGTCTCGCCGATCTGCACCACCAGCTTGCGGCCGCGGCGCAGCGCCGCATTGGAGTCGGGATCGGCTTCGGCGCCGGCCTTGAGCCAGGGTTCGCTCGGGTGGCGGCGGCCGCGCGGATCGGAGCCCATATTGGGCGCGCCGCCGAAGCCGGCGATGCGGCTGGTCGTCACCGTCGAGCTGTGGCCATCGAGATCGATCTGCAGCGTCGAACCGATGAACATGTCGCAGGCATAGAGGCCCGCTGTCTGGCAGAAGGCGCGGTTCGATCGCAACGATCCGTCGGGCCCGGTGAAGAAGACATCGGAACGCGCCGCGACGTAATCCTCCATGCCGACTTCCGAGCCGAAACAGTGGATCTGGTCGACCCAGCCGGATTCGATCGCCGGAATGATCGTGGGATGCGGGTTGAGCGCGAAATGGGTGCAGATCTTGCCCTTGAGGCCGAGCCTCTCGCCATAAGTCGGCAGCAGCAGCTCGATCGCGGCGGTGTTGAAGCCGATGCCATGGTTGAGGCGGCGCACGCCGTAGGGCGCGTAGATGCCCTTGATCGCGAGCATTGCCGTCAGGATCTGGGTTTCGGTGATCGCGGCCGGGTCGCGGGTGAAGAGCGGTTCGACATAGAAGGGACGGCCGGCCTCGACCACGAAATGCACGAGGTCGCCGGGAATATCGACGCGCGGCACCTTGTCGACGATTTCGGTGACCTGCGCCACGACGAGACCGTTCTTGTAGCTCGTCGCCTCGACCACCGTCGGCGTGTCTTCGGTGTTCGGCCCCGTATAGAGATTGCCGTCCTTGTCGGCGCTCACCGCCGCGATGAGTGCGACGTTCGGCGTGAGATCGATGAAATACCGGGCGAACAGCTCGAGATAGGTATGGACCGCGCCGAGCTCGATCTTGCGGCCGAACAGCATGCGCGCGATGCGGGCTGATTGCGGGCCCGAATAGGAGAAGTCGAGCCGCCGCGCGATTCCCTTGTCGAAGATGTCGAGGTGGGAGGGCAGGACCACCCCCGACTGCACCATGTGCAGGTCATGGACATCCCGGGGGTCGAGGTTCGCGAGCGCCGAGGCGAGGATGTCGGCCTGCTTCTGATTATCGCCCTCCAGGCAGACCCGGTCCCCTGACCGGATCACCGCCTTCAGGAATGCAGGCAGGTTCGCGATGGGCACCATCTTGCCCTTCGCGTGCTGGTCGCCGGCCGCCAGGCGCTCCGCCAGGGCGGCCTTTTGCATACCCCAATCGCTCATTTCGGCTCCTTGGCATGCGGGGTTGGCTTTCGATTGCCTCAATGTATGCGTATTGCCTTCTAATGTCAATTAGTGTATACACAAATCCATAAGCGATGGATGTTCGCATACACAGGAGGGAATTTACGATGCGAATGCATGCAGATAGTCCAAGTCCTGGGGATCGTGCGCTGCTCGCCGAGGGGAGGCGCCCGTGACCATTTCCGGCGTAGCGCTGCTCGCGATCTGCACCCTCTTAGGGGGCCTGCTGGGGGACCTGCTCGGCGTCGCCCTCGGCGTGAAGGCCAATGTCGGCGGCGTCGGCATCGCCATGATGTTCTTGATCGCGGCCCGGCTCTGGCTAATGCGGCACGGCATACTCAGCCACGGGCTCAAGACCGGCGTCGAGTTCTGGGGCAGCTTCTACATTCCGATCGTGGTCGCCATGGCCGCGCAGCAGAACGTGGTCGCCGCGGCAAAAGGCGGTCCGGTCGTCGTCATTGCGGGGATCGGCGCGGTCGCGGTGTGTTTCGCGATGGTGGCCCTGATCGGGCGGTTCAGCGGTCGCGTCGAGACCATGGACGAGATCGAGGCGCGAGAGGCCGAGGCACTCGCTGCACCTGTGCCCCACTTCAAGTCCGGGAGGATCGGATGACCATGATGTCTCACATTCTCGCCGCCAATGCACTGATCACCGCGTTCGCGGCCGTCGGAATCCTGATGTGGATATCCGGGGCGATCTCGAAACATCTCACCTTCGGGCGCATTCACGCCTCGGCGATCGCGATCATGCTGGGCCTTGCGCTGGCCTTTTGGGGAGGCATCTCCACCGGCGGCGAGAAGGGCGTGGCCGACCTGCCGGCCCTGGCCGGGATCGGCTTGATGGGCGGAGCGATGCTGCGCGATTTCGCCATCGTCGCCACCGCCTTCGAGGTCGATGTCGTCCATGCGCGCAAGGCCGGGGTGATCGGTGCAATCGCACTCGGACTGGGAACGGTGGTGCCGTTCATTCTCGGCGTGTTCGTCGCCGCGGCGTTTGGCTACACTGACGCGGAATCGCTGACGACGATCGGTGCCGGTGCGGTCACCTACATCGTGGGCCCGGTCACGGGCGCGGCGATCGGCGCATCCTCACCGGTTATTGCGCTCTCGATCGCGACCGGTGTATTCAAGGCAGTCATCGTCATGATCGGCACGCCCTTTGTGGCGAAGATGATCGGCCTGAACAATCCGCGTAGCGCGATGGTGTTTGGCGGCTTGATGGGAACGGTCAGCGGCGTGTCTGGAGGGTTGGCGGCGACTGACCGGCGTCTGGTGCCCTACGGTGCGCTGACGGCGACATTCCACACCGGGCTCGGATGCTTGGTCGCGCCCTCGATCCTTTACTTCGCGGTGCGCGCGATCACGGGAGGCTGAATGGCAGAAGTATTGAAGGTCGCAGTCGACGCTGAGGACGATGGCGGGCTGCTCTCCGATCGTATCCGGAACGCGCTCACGGACGAGATTGCCTCAGGTGCGCTCGTCGCCGGTTCGGCCCTGGAAGAGCAGCAGCTTGCCGATCGTTTTGGAGCTTCCCGCACGCCGGTGCGGGAGGCGCTTCGCCAGCTCGTGGTCAGCGGCCTCGTCGAGGTGCGCGGCCGCCGCGGCCTCGTCGTTGCGCGGATGACGCCGGAGCGCATCATGGACATGTTCGAGACCAGCGCCGAGGTGGAAGCCATGTGCGTCAGGCTCGCGACCTACCGCATGACCCCGCTCGAGCGCAGCCATCTGATCGAGCTTCATGACGCCTCGCTGCAGATGGTCGAGGCGAACGATGTCGATGCCTATGACGCGTTCAACCGCGAATTCCACGAATGCATCTATCGGGCAACGCACAACTCGTTTCTCGCCGAGCAGGCGCAGGACGTGCGTTCGCGGCTCAGCGCCTTCCGCCGTACCCAATTGCGACAGGGCGATCGCATTCGCAAGTCCCGCGACGAGCATGACGCCATCATGCAGGCGATCGCGGAAGGTGACGGAGAGACCGCCGCGCGCCGAATGCGTGCGCACATGCTGAACGCCGCGTCCGCGCTCAGGCGCTACATCGATGATCGCCTCGGCTGAGTAGCCCGATCGCACGATCGGGCCGATAGCTTGACCGCATCCGGCGGCCGCAGGCATGGACTATTGGTAAGGTCGCGTGCCCATTCTGCCTGATCGAGGCGCGCCGGGCAGAGGCGTAGGCATCTTGCCTGCGTTCGTCCGCGCACCGAATAGCGCGATAGTCCGGCCTCACCAGCCAGTCGATCGGGGCGTCGAACGCGACGCAAGACAGCTCGATCATGGCGCGCACGACGTGAACTGCCGATTGGGTGGCTTAGGCCGGCGCCTGGCTTGAGGCGCTGGTCCTTGTCCCTAGGCATAGGGACAGACACGGCCCTGCGATCCGCTTAGGGTCGCTCGCCTGGTTGCTCGTAGCCGCGGGGCAGGGCTTGAATATCGGACGATCTCCTCCGGGTCCTTGATGCTGCCCCGCGGGGTCCGATGCAGCCGGCCGAAACACTGGGGCGGACAGGGAGGAGCTGCATGACGATCGGTTTCACGCGAGTTTGTCTTGTTGTGGCCTGCGTACTTTATGGATACGCGGCGCACGCGGAAATTAAGGTCGGAATTGTGATTTCGGCCACCGGCCCGGGATCTGCCTTGGGGCAACCCCAGCTCAAGACTGTCGCAGCTCTGCCAAAGGAGATCGGCGGAGAGAAGGTGACCTACATCACCCTGGACGACGAGTCTGACTCGACCAAAGGAATCCAGAACGCGCGCCGGCTCGTGATCCAGGACAAGGTCGATGTGCTGGTCGGGTCTTCCCTGACGCCGGTGACCATGCCGATGCTCGACGTCGCGCTGGAGTCGAAGACGCCGCTGCTATCGCTTGCGGCCGCCACCGCCATCGTTCAGCCGCTGGACGACAAACGGGCCTGGGCCTTCAAGGTCGTCCCCAACGATGACCTGATGGCGAGCGCCATTCTCAAATACATCGCGAAATCCGGCGCGAAGACGCTTGGCTTTATCGGTGTTTCGGATGGGTATGGCGAAGGTTACTATAAAGAGGTGAGTCGCCTGGCACCGACCTTGGGCCTGACGGTGACGACGCATGAAGTCTACGCGCGTGCGGACACCAGCGTCACCGGCCAGGCGTTGAAGGTGATGTCGACGAATCCTGACGCGGTCTTCATTGCTTCTGCAGGTACCCCGGCGGTCCTGCCGCAACAGGCGCTCCGTGAGCGCGGATACACCGGAAAGATCTTTCAGACACATGGCGTGGCCAGCGAGGAGTTCATCAAGCTCGGAGGCGCGACCGTCGAAGGCGCTATTTTCGCCGGCGAGGCCTTTACCGTTGCGGCCGATCTTCCGGCCGGAGACCCGTTCCGTCACGCGACGGAGCAGTTCGTGACCGCCTATGAGGCGGTGAACGGTCAGAAGCCCAATATGTTCGCGGCTCACCTCTGGGATGTCGTCGCGCTGATCGGGAAAGCTGCTCCGAACGCGCTGAAGACGACGAAGCCGGGCACGCCCGAGTTTCGTGCAGCTCTGCGGGACGAACTCGAGCGCGGGGAGAACATCTATCTCAACAATGGGCTGTCGAACATGAGCAAGACCGACCACAACGGCTATGATGAACGCTCAGCCTTTTTGATCAAGGTCGAGGGCGGGAAGTTCCGTTTGGCGAAATAGCAGCGCGCCATCCTCGGGAAGACGCGATGGGCGCGTCCCGCGCCGTCAGCGCGCCACGAGAGGGACATAGTGTTCGAGTTCGGGGTCCGGGAAATGGATGGTCCGGCCAAGCTCTGCGGAGCGATAGAGCCCCATAAGCATTTCCATGACGCCGACCCCGTCATCGAAGGTTTCTGCCGGACTCATGCCTCGCCTGAATGCCTCCACCATATGGCGGTTCTCGTCGGTGTAGCCGTAGATGCCGGCTTCATCCTCGACAACCGGCATCAGACCCTGCTCGGAATTCTGCTTCTCGACGAGATCCTCGCCCTCTGATCCGCTGATTGCGCGGGAGAGGAAGACCTTGAGGCCGGTTGAGAGCGAGGAGAACTCCATCGAATATTCGGGACCAAGCAATTCAAGCTGGATGCGCAAGCCCGCGCCGACATACGCCCATGAGGTCGTCGCCTCGATCATCAATTGATGCCCATCAGCATCTTCCATCGCAAGTATCCCGCGCGCGAAATCTTCGACCGGACGTTTGGTGAAATCGACTCCCATTCGCCTCTTGAGGTCGGCAGCGTAGTGGGGGCGCGTCCATTTGAGATTGGCCGTCGTGGCGCTGGCGCTGAGCAGCCGCAAGGAATCGCGCTTTGCGCCTGGCGCGGTGAGCATGAAGCGTGCGACCTCGACTGAATGGCACATCATGTCGGAGAGCACGCCCCCTCCCTGTTTGTCGCCTTGCCAGAACCACGGCTCGTGCGGTCCTGAATGTTCCTCGGCGGCACGCGCGAGATAGGGGCGTCCACTTCCGGGTACGGCTCGCCGCCAGATGATGTCCTTGCCGCGCATCACCGCGGTCGAGAAAAGCTGGTTCTCCAGATAACCGTGAAGCAGGCCTGCATCTTCGACGAGCCTGCGCATTTCCCGTGCTTCGGCAAGCGTGCGGGCGAGCGGCTTTTCGCAAGCGATGGCGCGCAAGGGAGCCCCGGCCTTGGTCACGCGGTGGATCTCGCGCATGATGTCGAGACGGCTGTCGTTCGGCGTCAGCAGCCAAAGCGCATCGACCTCGCCGGACATTGCCATCGCTTCGATGCTGTCAAACACATGCGCCGGCCCAAGGCCAAGACTGCGCGCCTTGTCGGCGATCCGCGTCCGCCGCTCGGCAGAACGGCTGTAGACGCCGCCGACGCTGACGTTGCGCACGCCGAGCATGGACTGCAGATGGAACGCGGCAATGAAGCCGCTGCCGACAAGGCCGATGCGCAGCAGTGGAAGTTCCGTGAGCTTCTGCATGTCAGAGACCTCCTTCGATGAAAATGCGGTGGTTCAGACCGAATTGGGCATTCTGCGTTGCCTGCCCGGGATCGCCGCCAGCAGTGCCTGCGTGTAGGGATGCTCCGGCCGTGTCAGCAGATCTGCCGTCGGCCTGATCTCGACGATTTCTCCGAGGCGCATCACGGCGATCCGATCGCAGACCTGGGCCGCGACGTTGAGATCGTGGGTGATGAACAGCACCGCCAGCCGCAGCCGCGCCTTCAATGTCTCGAGCAAGGTGAGCACCTGCGCCTGGACAGAGACGTCGAGCGCCGACACCGGTTCGTCGGCCACCAGCACCTCCGGGTCGAGCGCCAGCGCGCGCGCAATTCCGATCCGCTGGCGTTGCCCTCCGGAGAATTCATGCGGAAAGCGTCGCGCGGCGCTCGGGTCGAGACCCACGAGCGCCAGCAGTTCCTCGGCACGCGCGAAGGCCTGCGCCGGCGGGACGCCGTGCGCGATCGGCCCGTCGGCGATGATTCGCCCGACGCGGCGACGTGGATTGAGCGAGGCGAAGGGATCCTGGAACACCATTTGGACGTGCTTGCGGGCGGCCCGCAGGCGGGCACCGCGAGCCTCGGAGAAATCCAGTTCGCCGATGCGGACCACGCCCGCATCGGCGTCGGTAAGGCGCATCACCAGCCGACCGATCGTGCTCTTGCCCGAGCCGGACTCTCCAACGAGGCCGAGCGTCTCGCCGCGCCGGATTTCGAAGGTCACATTCTTTACGGCTGCGACCTCGGTCCGCGAGCTGAACCAGTCGCTGCCACGATAGATCTTCGCAAGTCCGGTCGCAGCGCAGGCGATCGGTTCATCCGCGACCCGGACCCGGACCGGCGGAGTCCCGCCGGGCACCGCGGCGAGAAGCCGGCGCGTATAGGGATGCTGCGGGCGCTCGAGCACGTCCTCCACGGACCCCTGTTCGACGACGCGACCCTTCTCCATGACCGCGACGCGGTCCGCGATGTCGGCCACGACGCCGAAATCATGGGTGATGAACAGCACCGCCATGCCGCGCCGCTGCTGAATGTCCCGGATCAACCGTAGGATCTGTGCCTGTGTCGTGACGTCGAGTGCCGTGGTTGGTTCGTCCGCGACCAGGATCGATGGTTCGAGCGCAAGGGCCATCGCGATCATTGCACGCTGACGCTGGCCACCCGACAACTGATGCGGGTAGCTGCGGATGATCCGCTCGATATCGCGCATGCCGACCTCTTCGAGGAGGGCGCGCAAGTGGGCCTGCCGCTCAGTTGGCGTGAATTGTCCGTGCGCCTCGAACGCTTCCATGATCTGGTCGCCGATCCTGATCACAGGATTGAGCGCTGTCATCGGTTCCTGGAAGATCATCGCGATGCGTCGCCCGCGCAACGTCCGCCATTCTGCCGCGGGCAGGTTCAGCAAATCGCGTCCCTCAAAGTGTATGGCCCCTGCAACCGGGCGAATGGCCCTGGGCAGCAGGCCCATTACAGCAGAGGCGCAGACCGATTTACCGGAGCCGGATTCACCGACGACGCAGAGGATTTGTCGCGGATGCAGAGCCAGCGAAACGTCCTCGACGGCAGAGGCGCGATCCCCGCCGGCGGGCAGCGCCAGCGTCAGCCGCTCGATCGACAGGATCGCCTCCGTTGTCTCGCTCATGCTGTCCGATCCGACATCACGTCTTTCTCATCCTGGTCACGCCGCCAGTGCAATGCCGTCCTTGCGATGGTCCGACGCGCCGAGCATGACGCCCCTGGAAGGATCGACGTGCACGGCCTGACAACCTCCGAGCGGTTCGTCCGCCCGGATCACGCGATGACCGCGCGCAATCAGTTCGTCAGCGACGGAGCCGGGAATCGTGGGTTCGAGGCTCAGCGTGCCATCAAACGCAAAGCTGCGCGGCGCATCCGAGGACTGCTGAATGTCGAGCCGACGATCGAGCACGCCGCTCAGGATCTGCACATGTCCCGCCGCCTGGTATTGTCCACCCATCACGCCAAAGGCCATGATCGGCTTGCCGTGCTTCGCCAGCAGACCCGGAATGATGGTGTGAAAGGGACGCTTTCGCGGCGCGATGGCATTGGGATGTCCTTCGAGGAGGGAGAATCCCGAACCTCGGTTCTGCAATAGCACCCCCGCGCGCGGGGCGTAGATGCCGCTGCCGAATGCAAAGAAAAGCGAATTGATGAAAGATACCATGTTGCCGTCGCGGTCGGCGACTGCAACGTAGGCCGTGTCACGATGAACAGGCATGTCAAAATCCGCCGATGCGCTGGCACGATTCCGGTCGATGGAGGAGCGCAACGCCGCGACTGACGCCTCCGAGAGGAGCGCGTCGACATCGAGCGGACGGAATTCCGGATCGGCGACCAGCGCGTCGCGCTGCCGGTAGGCCGCCTTGGTTGCCTCGGCAAGGAGGTGAATGCGATCCGCCTCACTGAGCGCCGGATTGGCCATGTCGAAGCCGGCAAGGATGCGGGCGATCAGCAGCGCCGCGACGCCCTGTCCATTAGGCGGACATTGCAGGATTTGATGATCGCGGTAGTCGGCGCTGATCGGCTCAACGTACTCCGATCGGGCACTTGCGAGATCTTCAAGCTGCATCATTCCGCCCAGCGCCTTCAATGTCGCGACGATTTCTTCGGCGACGGCACCTTCGTAAAACGCGGCGCGTCCCTCGCGCGCAATCCGGCGCAGCGTCGCGCCGAGTGCGGGATGATTGAGCTTGCTGCCGACGGCGGGCGCAGCGCCGCCGGGCAGATAGACCGGCACGCCAGTCTGATGTCGTTCGATGCGATTGGCGTAACGTGCCCAATCCAGCGCGGCGCGGGGCGTCACCACAAAGCCGGTCTCGGCCGCGCGGATCGCTGGCGCCAGAACCTCATCCAGGCTTTTTGAACCATAGTCGCCAGAGAGGCGGCACCAGGCATCGACTGCGCCCGGAACTGTGACTGCATGGGGTGAATCGTCCGGGATCGACGCCAGCCCGTGTTGCCGAAACCAGCCGAGCTCGGCCTTCGCCGGCGCTCGGCCCGAGCCGTTGACGGCGACGGGTTTGCCGGAGGCGGGAGCATAGATCGCAAAACAGTCGCCGCCGATTCCGGTCATAAGCGGATCAATGACACCCTGGAGGGCGATCGCGGCAATGGCGGCATCGACTGCATTGCCGCCACTGCGCAGGATCTCGACCGCAGCGAGCGTGACAGCGGGATGAGAGGTCGCGGCCATGCCCCGGTCGCCAACCGCCAGTGAGCGCCCCGGCACCATGAAATCGCGCTGTCCCCAGCTCATGCCCTTCTCCGATTGTTGTTCTGGGGCCGCGTGGCCAGGGCTGCTGCAGCCGGTTCATCGCAAAGGATATCGACGTTGCCGTGCAGGCGGAGCGCCGAGGCAGGACAAGCTGCTGCGATCGGACCCTCGATCGCGGCTGCGACCGCGGCGGCTTTCTCCGGCCCCCTGGCGATCAGGAGGATGCTCCGAGCCTCCAGGATTGTCGCTATGCCCATTGTGATCGCACGTTCGGGAACCGACGCCGGATCGGGAAAATTGATGGCATTCGCGATGCGGGTGGCTTCGTCGAGTCTGACCTCGCGGGTACGTGAGGCGAAATCCGAACCTGGCTCATTGAAGCCGATATGGCCGTTGGCGCCGATGCCGAGGAGCAGCAGGTCGATGCCCCCGGCAGCCGCAATCTGCGCCTCATAACGCGCGGCCTCGGCGGCGACGTCGTCGGCCGTGCCATCGGGGATCTTTGCCCGACCGGCTTCCATATCCACATGCCCGAACAAATGCTGCTGCATATAGGCATGGAAGCTTCCGGGCGATTGGGGTGCGACGCCCACATATTCATCGAGGTTGAAACTCGACACGGTCCGGAATGAGATGAGGCCGGCGCGGGTCGCGGCGACAAGGCGGGCATAGAGCGGCGCCATGGTCGCTCCGGTCGCAAGACCGAGGGTCATCGGCCGTCGATCGTGCAGCCGCGCGATGACAAGCGCGGCCGCGCGTTCCGCGACGGCGGCGGCATTGCCGAAAACTTCGATTCTCGGCGCCTGCTCCTTCATGCGGCGACATCTTCTGCCGTGAAAGGAAGAGCCAGCGGGCCCGCATCCTTGCCGATGCCGAACAACGAGCGATGCACGAGGTCGATCGCGCTGCCGATCGCGCCGATCAGCGTAGCGCGATTGCCGAGCGCGCTGAGCTCGATACGAACAGGCTCGCGCATGCAGCGTGCCAGATGTTCATCGATCCGGACCTTCAACTCGGGCCGCGCGCCGATGCTGCCACCCATGATGATGATTTCCGAATCGAGGATGCTGTGCACCGCCAGGATCGCGGTCGTGAGGATCCGGCCGACTTCGTCGATCGTCACTCGTGCCGCCTCCTCGACCACGAGCCGATCGAAGACATCGCGCACGGTACTGCCGGGCGCGCCGCCGAGCCCGATATAGCGTTCGACAATGCCGGCACTGCCGATCGCGGTTTCCAGGGTGCCGAACCGAAGGCCGCGCGCATCGTAGGGATCGCCCCCAAGCGGCAGGTAGGCTATCTCGCCGGCCGCCCCGCGTGCACCGCGCACGAGATAACCGTCCGAAAAGATGCCCATGCCGATGCCGGTGCCGACTGCGATGAAGGCGAAACTGCGAGCCTTGCGGCTGTTGCCGCGCCAATGCTCCCCGATTGCGGCGAGATTGACGTCATTCTCGATGGCGACGTCGATCCCGAGCCGTTCGCGCAGCGCGGCCCTCACGTCCAGGCTATCCAGTCCGGGGATATTGGGTGCGATGACGATACTGCCCGACGCCGGGTCGACCATTCCCGGACTTCCCATCACGCCGCCGCGCAAACGTTGCGCCGATACGGACGCACGCTGAAGCAGGGCATCCTTCATGCGATCGATCTGTGCGACCACGGCAGCGCCGCCGTCGCAGGATGTCGGCTCGATGCTCTCGGCGACGATCTCACCGTGCAGATCGGCAAGTGCGACATGCAGTTTCGTACCGCCAAGGTCGATACCCAGCACGAAGGCGGCGTCCGGCCGGAGCGCATAGGTGACGGCGCTTCTCCCCACGCTGCCCTGGATTTGACCGTCCTCATGGACCCAGCCGTCGCGCTCGAGATCACGCATCACTTCGGAGATGGTCTGCTTGGACAGGCCTGTGCTGCGGGCGATTTCGGCGCGCGATACCGAGCGATCGCGCAGCAGGCGCTCAACCACAAGGCGCACGGATTGCTGTCGCGCAACGGGCGATGAGGGGGCGTCTGACATGGGCCTCAATCCAATTAGTCAACATACCGAACTAATACCTCGCATGATCTGCCGTCAAGGGGTTTAATGCGAGGATTTTGCGCTTTCGAAAGCGGTGCATTGTAATTTAGTTCCATATCTTAGAACGATTTGTTCGAGATATTTACAAATAGGTTCAGTCGTGCTTGTCTTGACCTTCCACAGCAGAGGCTTGGATGCCTTGGGATAGGCGTGCGACGAAAGGAATTCCGTATGAAGCGGACGGGCACGGCGTTGGCGGCAATTCTGATGATCGCATCGGGCCTTGTCTCGGCGAGTGCCGCGACATTGCGGGTCGGCATCCAGGACGATCCCGATGCGCTCGATCCGGCACTCAGCGGCACCTACTCCGGCCGCTTCGTGTTTGCGGCGCTGTGCGACAAGCTTGTCGATATCTCCCCCGACCTCATGATCGTGCCGCAGCTGGCAGAGGCATGGGAGTGGTCCGCTGACGGCAAGTCGATCACCTTTATGCTGCGCAAGAACGTCACGTTCCACGATGGCACCGCGTTCGATGCAGCGGCAGTCAAGTTCAATATCGAGCGCATGAAGACGATGCCGGATTCCAAGCGCAAGGCCGAACTGGCGCCGATCGCGAGCGTCGAAGCGCTTGCTGCGGACAAGGTGAAGTTCAACCTGTCGGAGCCGTTCGTGCCGCTGCTTGCCAATCTCAGCGATCGTGCCGGCATGATGGTCTCGCCCAAGGCTGCCACGGAGAAGGCCGGGGAATTTGCAGCCGCGCCGGTCTGTGCCGGTCCGTATCAATTTGCCGAGCGCAAGTCGCGCGATCTCATTCGCGTCAAGAAATATCCCGGCTACTGGAACGCCGCACGGGTCGGCTATGACGAGGTCGTCTACTACTACGTTCCCGACTCGACCGTGCGGCTGTCGCGTGTCCGGGCGGGCGATCTCGATCTCGCGGAGCGTATCGCGCCGACCGATCTCAAGACCGTACGCGACGATCCCAACCTCGCCTTGCATTCCGGCCAGGGACTTGCCGTCTCGCATCTGATGTTCAATGTCGGCGCGGGCGCGAAGGCCGATACGCCACTCGGCAAGAACTCGACGCTGCGTCAGGCCTTTGAGCTGGCGATCGATCGCAATGTCATCAACCGCGTTGCCTTCAACGGCGAGTTCCTGGCGGATAACCAGATGATCCCGCCGTCATCTCCGTTCTACGATAGCGCGCGCAAGGCGCCGGCTCGCGATGTTGGCAAGGCCAAGGCAATGATTGCCGCCGCCGGAATGACTCGCGTGCCGGTCGAGATCCAGTACGAGAATACGGCCGGCGATTCCCGGGTCGCACAGATCATACAGTCGATGGCGGGCGAGGCCGGCTTTGACGTCAAGCTGCTGCCCATGGAAACGACCACGGCCATCGAGCGCTACATGAACGGAAATTTCGAAGCCTATATCGGCAACTGGAGCGGCCGCGCCGACCCGGACCCGACGTTGGTCGCCTTTTTCAGTTGCGCGGGCTCCCAGAACGTCAACAAGTACTGCAACAAGGACCTCGATGCGATCCTGAACCAGGCCCGGGGCGAGGCTGACGAAGCCAAGCGCAAGGCACTCTACGCCAAAGCGACGGACATCTACCTGACGGCGCTCTCGTCGATTCCCCTCCATCACCCGAACTGGTTCTTCGCGGCCCGCAAATCGGTCGGCGGCATCGTCATGGTGCCGGACGGTCTCTTGCGTCTGGTCGGTGTCGGGCCTGTGAATTGATGCGCAGCGCCTTGCGCCCGCCGACGCGCTCGCCCTGGTGAGGACTGGTCTGCCCCGATGAAGACCTTGCTTCTGCGCCGGCTTGCCGTCCTACTGCCGACCTTGTTGCTGGTGTCGATGATGGTGTTCGGTCTGCTGAAACTGCTGCCCGGCGATCCTGCGCTGGCGCTCGCCGGTGAAGAGCGTAATCCTGAAGTCGTCGAGTATCTTCGGCAGAAGTATCGCTTCAATGATCCGATCCCGGTGCAATACGCCGTCTGGCTGAAAGCCCTGGTGCACGGTGACTTCGGCACTTCGGTACGCACCCGATTGCCGATCGGCACCATGCTGGCGGAAAAATTGCCGGTGACCGTCGAGCTCGCAATACTGTCGATGCTGGTCGCGCTGCTCGTCGGGTTGCCGATCGGGATCTTCGCGGCGCTGGGGCGCGGAACGCCGTTCGACTACGGTGCCAGTCTGTTCGGGCTTGCCGGACTGTCGATCCCGCATTTCTGGCTCGGGATCATGCTGATCCTTCTGTTCTCGGTGAATCTCGGCTGGCTTCCGGCCGGAGGTTTCGTTCCGCCGTCCGAGAGCGTGGGACGCAACCTGCTTTCGATGCTGATGCCCTCCTTGGTGCTCGGCACGGGCACGGCTGCGATCATGATGCGCCATGTCCGCAGCGCGATGATCGAGGCGATGAAGCAGGACTACGTGCGCACCGCCCGCGCGAAGGGCGTGCGCGAAAGCACCATCGTGCTGCGTCATGCGTTGCCGAACGCGCTGATTCCCGTGGTCACGCTAGGCACACTGCAATTTGGCGAACTGCTGGCCGGCGCGGTGTTGACGGAGCAGGTCTTTTCCATCCCGGGTTTCGGCAAGATGGTCGTCGACGGCGTGTTCAGCCGCGATTATGCCGTGGTTCAGGCGGTCGTGCTCTGCACAGCAGCCGTATTCCTCCTGATGAGCCTGATTGCCGACGTGGCCTATGTGCTGCTCAATCCGAGGCTCAGATCATGAGCTCGATTGAGACGGTGCCGGTCGCAAGTCAGGCGCGCGCCGCCGCTCCTTCGGAAATTCGTCGCCTGTTGCGCGAACCATCCGCCGTCATCGGGGCCACGATCATCCTGTTCTTCGTCGTGCTGGCGGTGTTTGCCTCGTGGATCGCGCCATACGATCCAAACTCGCCGGACTGGATGGCGATTCGCGCGGCACCCGGTGCGGCACATTGGTTCGGCACCGACGATCTCGGTCGGGACGTGCTGTCGCGCGTGATCTTCGGCACGCAAGCCTCGCTTGCCGCCGGCATCGTCTCCGTGACGGTCGCGGTGCTGATCGGCCTCCCGTTTGGTCTCATGGCCGGCTATTTCGGCGGCCTCACCGACATGGTGATCTCGCGCTTCGCCGATGCGCTGCTCGCTTGCCCGTTTCTGGTGCTGGCGATTGCGCTCGCCGCGTTCCTGGGCCCCAGCCTGCAAAATGCGATGATTGCCATCGGCATTTCCGCCGTGCCGGTGTTCGTTCGTGTCGCGCGTGCCGAGACGCTGGTTGTCTGCACCGAGGATTATATCGCGGCGGCCCGGTCCCAAGGCCTCGGCCATCTCGCCATCCTGACCGGACAGGTGCTGCCGAACGTGCTAGCGCCGACGATTGTGCAGGCGACGCTGACCATGGCGATTGCAGTTCTCGCCGAGGCGAGCCTGGCCTTTCTGGGGCTTGGGCAGCTTCCGCCGGCCCCGTCATGGGGCGCCATGCTTGACGTTGCCAGGCAATTTCTCGGCGAGGCGCCATGGATGGCCTTCTGGCCCGGCCTCGCGATCATTGCGCTCGTCATCGGCTTCAACCTGATGGGTGACGGCCTGAACGATGCCCTCAATCCCAGGCACTAGATGGAAGACGAGCCTGTTCCGCTGAGGGACTTCGCTGCGTGGCCTAGGGCTTTTTGATTTCAGGCGGCAGCACAAAGCCTGTCTCATCCGAGCGTTGCAGCGCGCAGATCCGATGACAGAGGTCGATGACGTGCCCGTCGTAGACTAGCGTGTATTGGCGCGAGCATTGGGCGTGCTGTTGATCTGTATCAAGCCTGCCGCGGGATAGGGGCTGCTAGGCTTGCAGCAGGAGCGCTGCCCGAGACACAGGCCTTGTACACCCCTCGCCAGTATCTGTTTGCCGATGGCATCATCCAGCTCGTGATCCGGCTCGGATTGCTGGCGCTGCTGATCGTGTGGACTTTCCTCATCATCCGCCCCTTCGTGCCAATCCTGGCCTGGAGTGCGGTGCTCGCGGTGGCGTTCTATCCAGTCTTCGGCTGGCTCGCCAAGCGCCTCGGGGGCCGCCCGCGCACCGCCGCTTTCATTCTTACGCTGGTTACGCTGGGTATCGTCATTGGTCCCGCGGCCTGGCTCGGCATGAGCGCAGTGGACGGGATCAGGGATCTCGCGGGCCAGATCAGCAGCGGCGATCTCAGGCTTACGGAGGCGCCCGAACAGATCAAGAGCTGGCCGCTGATCGGCACCCAGCTCTACGATCTCTGGACCCAGGCCAACAGCAATATTCGCGCGGCGCTGAGCCAGGTGATGCCGTATCTCAAACCGCTTGCCGGGATGATGCTGTCGTTCGCGGGTGAGGCCGGTGTTGGCACGCTCCAGTTCCTGCTGTCGGTCTTTGTCGCCGGCTTCCTCTTTCCCTACGGTCCGCAGCTCGTCGACGCGGTGCGCGGCTTCCTGTTCCGGGTCGTACCGGAGCAGAGCGAGCATTTTCTAGAGCTCGCCGGCGCGACCATCCGCGCGGTGTCGCAGGGCGTGATCGGTGTCGCAATCGTGCAGTCGCTATTGGCCGGCATCGGCTTCAAGCTCGCCGGCGTCCCGAGTGCCGGCCTGCTGGCATTCGTCGTCCTGTTGCTGTCGATCGTGCAGATCGGTCCCTTCCTCGTTCTCTTCCCTGTCGTAGTCTGGATCTGGATGGACAAGGACGTGACCACGGCACTGCTCCTGACCGTCTTCTTCGGCGCCGTCGGCCTCCTCGACAACGTCCTGAAGCCCATCGTCATGGGGCGCGGCCTGACCACGCCGACGATCGTGATTCTGATCGGGGTGATCGGCGGAACGCTCGCGCACGGAATCATCGGCCTCTTCATCGGGCCGATCATCCTGTCGGTCGCCTGGGAGCTCGCGGCGGCCTGGATCCGGAACGACCGCGCGGCTGCGCCGAAAAGGCCGGAAGAGACCTGAATCTCCGCGCGCATCACCACCTTTGACCTAAGTCAATCCTCTCGACTCCCGATGCACCTTGATTGAGTGAAGGCAGATCTGACTTCAGGCATGTCGATGGCTCATCAAACGTCGCAGCGGGATTGCGCATTCGGGCAAACGTCCCCGGCGATGACGGGCGTCGATTGACCGCCATGGATGCAATCCTTGCCATCGATGCGAATGCAGGAGGCGTGAACTTCCAGCTCTTCTCCGTACGCGGCGAGGGGAGGCTGGAACGGCAAATCAAGGGACGGCTTGACGGGCTCGGCAGCCATCCGCGCCTCAGGGCGAGCGGAGCGAACGGCGATCCGCTGGCGCACCGCACCTATCAGAACGACGACGTCGATGACGTTCCGGCGGCATGCGCGGTTGTCGATAGCTGGCTGCGGGACGAATTGGGAATCCAGCCGCTGGCCGTGGGACATCGCGTCGCGCAGGGAGGACCGGATGACGCCCGGCCGGCCCTGATCGATGACGCCGTGATGGCGCGTCTGGAACGGCTGATTGCACTGGCGCCGCTGCTTCAGCCGCATAATCTTGCGCCGATCCGTATCATGCAGGCCAATCATCCGGCGCTGCCGCAAGTCGCCTGTTTCGATACTGCATTCCATCTTGGCAAGGTGGTAGAGAACGGCAGCTATCCTATCCCCCATCGACTCTACGCAGGTGACGTAAGGCGCTACGGGTTTCACGGTCTTTGCTACGAATCGATTGCACGAGCTCTGACGCTCGAGGCTCCCGGGATTGCCGCGCGCCGCGTGATCGTTGCGTGCCTCGGCGAGACCAGCTCGATGTGTGCGCTGAAGGATGGCCGCAGCGTCGAAAGCACAAATGGATTCTATGCCTTTGGTGCATCGCCGTCGGACTATTCCACAGGCGAAATCGATCCCTGCGACGCGTTTCTGTTCACCAATCCGGGTGACGACGCAGCGGCTCGTTCTTTGCGAGCGGAGCAGGCCGTCGAGCACCTCGCCTACTGCGCTGGCCTCAACGCCGGCCTGCTTGCGGCCGCGCTGGAGGGGCTCGATGCCTTTGTTTTCACCGGCGCGATCGGCCAAGGTTCGACAGCGACCCGCGCGCGCATCGCCGAAAGGCTGAGCTGGCTCGGTGCAACACTGGATGCTAAGGCCAACGCCCAGAACGCACGGCTGATCTCGCGCCGCGATAGCCGTATCCCAATCTACGTGCTCCCGTCCGACGACGAATTGACCATCGCGCGGCACACGTTAGCGCTCTTGCTGAACGGGCCGTCGCCACGTTGAGGCAGCTTCCCGGAAACCTGAAAAGGATTGGCGGCGCGCGATGCTTCTTCAATTCCTCGTCGGTACGCTGGTCAGCGTGATCAATATCGGCATCCATGCGCTGGTGACCATCGTCGCCGTCGGGATCGCCCGCGGCGCGGGCTTGCGGCAAACCAGGAGACCAAGAGTGCACCTGATGGGTGTCATGGTCGCGACAGCCGTGGTGTTGCAGGTCGCGCACACGCTGGAGGTTCTGGTGTGGGCTCGGATGTATGAAGTCGTTCAGGCCGCCGCACCGGGCAGTGATTTGCTCTATTTCGCCTTCGTCAACTACACCACGCTGGGCTACGGCGATATCACCCCGGTGCGCGATTGGCGCCTGATCGGCCCGTTGACGGCTATGAATGGTGTCCTGCTGTTCGGCTGGTCGGCCGCCATCCTGTTCGAGGTCTTGCGCAAGACTCTCGAGCACCTCGGTGTAACCCAGGCGCCTGGCCTTAAATGACCCTGATACCGATGGCGGCTTCGGTCGGAGCCGAGCTCACCCCAGGAAAAGGATCATGGCCGTGAACGCCACCGGCAGCGTCCCGAACACAACGACTGCGATCCGAAATGCGGTCTCGTTCCACATCGGAAGAGGCTAGCATCGGACTGTACCGGTGTGATGTGCAGTTTGTGCCATTCGCCGGGGTCGGCTCGCTCAAGGCTGCAGATCGAGGCTTGCAAGCTGGTGCCGATCCAGCAGCACGATCTGACGCTGAGTGTTGCCGACGAAGCCGAGGGCGCCGAGCTCATGGAGCCGTGACAGCGCGCGGGATACGGTCTCCAGCGTCAGGCCGAGGTAATCGGCGATATCGCGCCGCGACATCGGCAGCGCCATGACGCCGGACGCCGTCAATCGCCCGTCCATCTCGAGCAGGAACGCCGCGACCCGCTCCAGCGAGGTCTTGCGTCCCAGCAGCAGCATGTGGTCCTCCGCATGCTGGAGGTTGTTCGTGGTCATGCTGAGGAGGTTTCTGGCCACCATCGCATCGCTTTCGGCCACCATTTCGAGGCTTTGCCGTCTGACCAGGCGCACCGTAGTGTCGACGATCGCTTCCGTGGTGAAGCGGTGCTCGTTGCCGTTCTCCAGGCCAAAAATGTCGCCGGCGAGGTGAAAGGCGCCAATCTGCCTGCGGCCGTCCGACAGCAGCTTGTAGCTTCGCACCGCACCGGACGTCACCTGATAGACATATTCGGCGGGCTCTCTCTCCCCGTAGATTTCGCTGCCCTTTTTATAAGTAAATTGGCTTAAACTGACGAGCGTATTTGAATCGCTGCTCATGCCGAGGTCACGAAGGGAGTTGGGACGCGGCGTCGAATCCGCTGTGATGCGAACGAACATGGGCCAACTCCTCAGCTCATCGCCGAATTGGTCTGTCGGACGAAAACTCTCGCCGCCGGGAATGCGCCACGCCGTCCCACTCCCGCCGAAGTTGATTTACGACTAAGGCGGCATTCTCATCCATTGTCCCAAGGTTCATTGTACCAAGGGACAGCGTGGACGGCCGTTGGGAGGTTGTTGCGCGGATTGAGAAGCTGTCGGAATTCAGCAAGAGGTGATGCGTGCCCGGTCTTGTTCACGTGGTGGACGACGACGATTCCTTCCGGACGGCGATCGCGCGCCGACTGAAGCTCGCTGGCTACGACGTTGCGACCTACGCATCGGCGCAGGATTTACTGGATGCGGCGCCTGACGACGCGCAGCCGGGATGCATCCTGCTCGACGTGTGGATACCGGGGCTGAGCGGCCCCGACTTGCAGACCCGCTTGGTCGCGTCGGGCTCGACGTTGCCAATCATATTCCTGACCGGACACGCCGACACGCCAACCACGGTGCAGGCCATCAAGGCCGGCGCGGAGGATTTCCTGACCAAGCCGGTATCCTCCGAGCAGTTGATCGCTGCGATCGAGCGCGCGATGGTGCGCCAGCACACCGCGCAGGCGCATCGCGGCAGGCTCGAGACCTTCCGCATTCACCTCGCCGCATTGACGCATCGCGAGCGTCAGGTGTTCGATCTCATCGTCCGCGGCAGGATCAACAAGCAGATCGCGCATGAGCTTGGAACCACCGAGCGCACCGTGAAGGCGCACCGCCACCAGGTGATGGAGAAGATGCAGGTTCGTTCGCTGGCGGAGCTCGTTTCGATCGCGGAACGGCTTGGAATGCTCGATACGAGCGACGATTAGCTGATTTTTCGTCACGGCACAGTTCCCGCGGTGTGACTTCCCCAAGAGACAATATGAAATTCGTTGGTGCGGTGCTGCCATGCAGGGCGGCGAATGCGGCGGTTTGCCTGACACGCAAGTAGACCAGGCGAATATGGCGCCAGCGCCGCCGTGATCAGTCCGTCCGTCTCGAAGGGACACTTCCTTGCCAGAGCGTGGCTCTGTTTTCGTCGTCGATGACGATCCCTCCATTCGGACCAGCTTGAACAGGCTGCTCCGCGAGTATGGCTTTGCCGCGACGCTCTTCGATTCCGCAGGAGCCTTGCTCCATCACGGCAGCTTCGACAAGGCGATCTGCATCGTTCTCGATATCGACCTGAACGGAAGGTCCGGCATCGACCTGCGCCGGCAACTGGCAGAGGAGGGCGTCACTGCGCCGGTGATCTACATCACGGGAAATGACAGCTCGGCGAATCGCGCCGCCGCGGTCGCCTCCGGATGCATTGCCTATCTGGTCAAGCCGTTCACGGCGGAGTCCCTGATCGAGTCGGTGGCGCGTGCGTCGGCTGCGTAATGCAGCATGGCCGATCATTCGTCGACATATTGCTCCAGCGTCCTGGCCGGTGCGCCCTTGTGGACGGACGCGAACTGCGCCAGCGGCACCGAGGTCGTCAATGCCAGAAGGTTTGAATCGACGACCTCGAGGGCAAGTGTCTTCCCTGACCCCATCTCCTTGATGATCGCGGGCGGCGCGACGTCGGCCGCAATGCAGGCGTTGGTCAGGCACCAGCTGTAGGGGATGCGGAGGGGGCTGCCCTGGTCGACGGTCAGCTTCGCCGGCTGTTGCAGGTACATGCCGACGGGCACGAAGAGCTGCAGCCTTGCCGAGGGAGTGCCTTCGCGCTCGATCAGGTCCACGCGCACCGCCGTCTGGCCGGTTGGAAACTTGCCGGTGATCGAGGTTCGGCACAGCGTCGGCGCACCGCCTGCCTTGAAGCAGAGCTTCTGCCAGTCTCCGTAGACGATGTCCTTTGCCTCGCGCTGGCCGCGCGTCGCGACCTCGGCGGGTTTATCGGCCTGCGCGGATTTCGGCGCGGCGATGCCGGCACATGTCGCGCTTCCGGCGACCGCGACGACGAGCAGGCCAGAGAGACAATTGCGGGGACTTGGCATGATGTGCCTCCGAACCTGAACTCTATTTCTGCGCGTCGAGGAACTTCGCCACCAGCGGCGACCACAGCGGGATCGCGTCCGGCGAGCCGATGAAGAAATGGCCCTCGCCGCCGAACGGCGGCATCAGATGATATTCGGCGCGGCCGCCAGCCGCCGTGAATGCTGCATGCATGCGCTTCGACAGATCGGGGCCGAAAAACGTGTCGTTCTCGATGTAGATCCACAGCATCGGCACCCGCGACGTGCTGCCGAAATCCGCGGTCGCCTCGACCAGCTTGTCGGGTGCACAATTGTTGTTCGGCTTGCCGCCGACCCGCCCGCCGCGGCCGGCGGCGAAGGTGATGATGGCCTTCACCTGTGGTGGGTTCACGCTGGACAAGGCGATGGAAGCCCAGCCTCCGGCGGACTGGCCGACCACGATCACGTCCTTTGGAATGATCCGTTTCTCGGCGGCCATGTAGTCGATGATCCAGAGATCGACCTTGGCGACTGCGAGGCCCGCATCATGGAAGTTGGGGTTCGTGCACTTTCCGACCTTGGAAAAGAATGGCCCATAGAGCGCGCGCTCGGGAATGTCGATGGCCGCGGCGCCATAGCCGCTGCCGACCGGTGCGACCACGAGATAGCCGCGCTTGGCGAACCACTTTGCAGCGTCGCGGAATTCCACCAGCGGGAAGAAGCTCCGGTCGGTCGGATTGAGAGAGACGCCGTGGTTCATGATCACCAGAGGGAAAGGGCCGTCGCCGACCGGGCGCACCAGATAGGCGAACATCGGCAACGGCAGTGGCAGAGCCCAGATCTCCTCCTGGATTCGGACCTCGTCCTCAGCCCGCGTTGGGGCAGAGAGCGAGGCCAGAACGAGCAGGGTGGTCGCCAGGGACCGGAGCGTTACAGCCAGAAGCGAGTGCATCGCGATCTCCTTCACCCCGTATACGTAGCGGCAACGACGATCGGGCCCAGCACCGTCAGCAACACGTTGCCGACCGCGTAGGGCACGGCGACACCGAGCACCGGCGTCTTGCTCTCGGCGACGTCGCACGCGCCTGTCACGGCGGCGTCGACCGTCATGGCACCGGCGAGCGCGCCGCAGGTCACGACCGGGTTCATGCGGAGCACGTAGCGGGCGAACAGGGTCCCAACCGTCAGCGGGATCAGCGTGACGACGATGCCCATGCCGACCAGCAGAAGGCCGTGCGCCTGAATGGCTGTCCAGGCGGCGAGGCCGTTGCCGAGCCCAATCGCCGCGATGAAGCCGCCAAGCCCGAGATCGCTCAGCGTCTGTTGCGCCGCCGGCGGCAGCGCGCCCATGGTCGGGTTTCGCGACCGCAGCCAGCCGCAGACGAGGCCGGAGATCAGTGCGCCACCTCCTCCGCCGAGCGTCAGCGCGACGGCGCCGACTTTGAAGTTTGCAAGGCCGGCCAACAGACCGACGGCAATGCCTGCGGTGAGGAAGGCAATATCGGTCCGGTCGGACGCGTTGAGGGCGTGTCCGACCTGCGTCGTCGCCCGCGCGATATTGCCGGTGCTGCCGACCAGCGTCATGACGTCGCCGATATAGACGCGCGTGTCGGGACCGAGCGGCACCTCGCGGCCCATGCGGGTCAGAGAACGCAGGAACACGCCGCGCGCATCGTCGCCGAGCCGTTCGGCGATGTCCCGGATCGAACGGCCGTGCAGCCTGCGGTTTTCCACGAGGACCTCTGTCACGTTGCCGGGCAGGTTGCGCAGGAGTTCGCCGGCGTCGATTTCGGCGCCGAGAAGGGGCTTGGCCGCCACGATTGCCGTGGTGGGGCCGGCAATCACGACATCGTCGCCGGCTTCGAGGCGGGTGTCATGCTGGGGCTTGATGTCTGCTCCGGCGCGGACGATCCGCTCCACGACGGTGCGGTTGCCGATCTCGGCTTCGATCGCCGCGATCGTGAAGCCCGCGCCGGTCGAGACGCGATAGGCGCGCGCCTGGAATTTGCGATAGGACAGGTTTTCGGTCTTCGGTGGCGCGCCGCCGGCCAGCTCGGCTTCGAGCTTCGCAGCCTCCGCCTTGAGATCGACCCGCATCAGGATGGGTGCGACGAACGGGACGAACAACAGCGTCAGGATGTAGCCGAGCACGTAGGTCACCGCATAGCCGGCCGCGATATTGGCCTCCTGCTGCTCCAGCGCCGCCTTCGGCAGGCCGAGTTGCGCCAGCGCGCCCGACGCGGTGCCGATCACCGAGGACTGGGTCAGCGCGCCGGCGGTCAGCCCCGCCGCAGTTCCGGTATCGAGCTCGAAGACATGAGCGAAGACGAGCACGATGACGAGGCCGGTGGCGCCGATCACCAGCGCCAGGACAACCTGCGCCAGGGTCCGAAAGCTCAAGGAAGCAAAGAACTCCGGGCCGGAGCGGTAGCCTATGGTGAACACGAAGAGGCTGAACAGGATGGCCCTGAGGATCGGCGGAAAAGCAAAGCTTCCGAGTTGTCCGATCAGGACGGCGACGATCAGCACACAGGCGGTCGTTCCGATCGAGAAGCCGCGAATCTTGATCCGGCCGAGGAGGGTGCCGATTGCAATGGCCAGCAGCAGTAAGATTTCCGGAGCGGTGGAGATGATCCACCTGACGGTTTCCATGGTCGCAATTCCCCCGGTGCTTTGGCCGATTTGATTTGCGGGGAAGGGAGATTGCTTGATCCAGATCAAGCCTTGCCGACGGCAGGGCGCCGCCTATGCGCGCATGCAGAACCTGCGACGGCCCGCATTGTCAGCATGAGCACTCTGGATGTCGTAGCCGGTGCGGTGCGCCGCGATGAGACGGTCGAGATCGTCCTGCTGCTCGCCTTCGCCGGCGGCTATATCGATGCCTATACCTGGATCATCCACGGCGTGATGGCCAATGCCCAGACCGCCAACCTGATCTTTCTCTGGGTCTATGCGACAGCCGGCAACTGGGCGAAGGCGTTTCACTTCGTGCCGCCGATCCTGGCCTTTGCGGTCGGCATCGTGATCGCCGCCTGGCTGCGCCGCGCTGCCGGCGAGCGGGCCCGCACGATCAGCACTCTGGTCGAGATCGCGCTCCTGATCGTGATCGGAATCCTGCACAACCGGCTGCCCGATATGGCCGGAACGCTCGGCATTTCCGTGGTCGCAGCGATGCACGCAGCAATGTTCATCAAGGTCAAGGGGACGGTTTGCAGCACGGTGATGATCACCGGCAACATGCGCCAGGCCATCGAGAACATCTTTGCGGTGGTGTACGGAGACGCGCCGCTCGGGACACTGCGCAAATCTGGCATTTTCTTCGCCCTGTGCGCGGTGTTCGGCTTCGGTGCCGCCGCCGGTGCCTACGCCACCAAGATTATTCCCAACCTCGCGCTCGGTTTGCCCGTGATCGCGCTGCTGATCGTCCTGCTGCGCTACGAAACGACGCCTCGTGAGGTGACCGGATGAATTCGCCTCCTGAAGCGAGCTGGATGCGTTTCTTCCCACCGTTCGGCTGGCTCGCGGCCTATCGGCGCGAATGGCTGCCATCCGATGCCGTCGCAGGCATCACGCTCGCGGCCTACGCGATCCCGGTCTCGCTCGCTTATGCCGCGCTTGCCGGCCTGCCGCCGCAGATCGGGGTCTACGGCTACATGCTCGGCGGCATCGGCTATGCGCTGCTCGGCTCGTCGCGCCAGCTTGCGATCGGCCCGACCTCCGCGATCTCCCTGATGATCGCCGCGACCGTCGGCGCGCTCGCCGGTGGGGACGCGGTGCGCTATGCGCAGATCGCAAGCCTCGCGGCGTTTGCCGTGGCGGTGTTGTGCTTCATCGCCTGGCTGTTCAAGCTGAGCGTGCTCGTGCGCCTCGTCAGCGACAGCATATTGGTCGGCTTCAAGGCGGGGGCAGGGCTCACCATCATCATGAGCCAGTTGCCGAGCCTGCTCGGCGTTGCTGGCGGGGGCCACAATTTCTTCGACCGCGCCATCAAGCTCGCGGGGCAGCTCGGTACCATCAATCCGCTTGTGCTCGCGATCGGCGCGGTCGCGCTACTGCTGCTCTTGCTCGGCGAGCGGCTGCTGCCTGGAAAACCGGTCGGCATCACCATCGTCGCACTCGCGATCGTCGTGGCGACGGTGCTGGGTCTCCCCTCTCTCGGTGTGCCCGTCACCGGGAAGATACCCGAGGGGTTGCCGGCTCTGGCGACGCCGACCTTCGGCCTGCTGGAATTCGACGATCTGTTTCCGCTCGCCGCCGGTTGCGTGCTGCTGGCCTATATCGAAGGCGTCTCGGCGGCCCGCAGCTTTGCCGCCAAGCACGGCTACCCGCTCGACGTCCGGCAGGAATTTTTGGGTCTTGGCGCCGCCAACCTCGCGGCTGCCTTTGGCCATGGCTATCCCGTCGCCGGCGGCCTATCGCAATCGGCCGTCAATGACAGCGCTGGCGCACGGACGCCGCTGGCGTTGGTGATTTGCTCAGTGACACTCGGGCTGTGCCTTCTGTTCTTTACCGGCCTCTTGACCAACCTGCCCAAGGCGGTGCTCGCGGCCATCGTCTTTGCCGCGGTCTATAAGCTCGTGGATGTGCGTGCGCTGCTGCGGATGTGGCGGGTCAGCCGGATCGACTTCTACGCGGCGGCGATTGCCTTGGTATCCGTGCTGCTGCTCGGCATTCTCCAGGGCGTCCTGCTGGCAGCGATTGCGTCGATCTTCCTGCTGCTGGCGCGCGCCTCGCGGCCGAACGTCGCGTTCCTTGGCCGATTGCCCGGCAGCGGCCGCTATTCGGACAGTGCCAGGCACGAGGACGTCGAGCCGCTGGCCGGAATCATCGCATTCCGCCCCGAAGCATCGCTGCTCTACATCAATGCCGAGACGATCCTGGAGACGGTCCTGATCGCGCTCCGGAGGTCGCCTGGCATCCGGCTGGTGGCCTGCGATCTTTCAGCCTCGCCTTATATCGATCTGGCCGGCGCGCGCATGCTGCACGAGCTCTACGACGAACTGGCCGTCCGCGAAGTCAGCTTTTGCATCGTCGGGGCGCATGCGCAGCTACGCGACCTGCTGCGTGCCGAAGGGCTGGCGGAGAAAACCGACAGCGGCCAGTGGCTGCGGTCGCTCGACAGCGTCCTGGGCGACGATTCAGCCAACACCGCGCAACGAACGGTCTGACGCCCCGGTATTGCGATGCCGAGGGCATCGTCCTGTCCGTCCGCCCGATCAGAATGCGCGACCGTTGACTTGGATCAATGGAGCGACCAGCCCCGCACTCACGATCCCGCATCACCCTTGCCTATGGGATCGGGAGAGCCGCATGTCCAAAGAAGCCAAGCCCGCGCAAAAGCGCATCGATCAGTTCTTCTCCGGGCCCGGCGGACGGGCGGACAACTGGCGCGATCTGGTGGAGGCCGCAAAGGCGTGGGTGCGTGGCGGGGATCGCGCGAAATATGATGCTGCGCTGGCCGATCTCTCCATAACGGAGGAATTTCACGGATATCCCGGCCTTCACCTCATGACAGCCCTGCGGGACGCGGCCGCGGCTGGCGATGCGGCGGGCTCACTCGCCCTTGCGACACGGATGATGCAGGCCTTGACGACGAGGTCGTTTCGCCAACATGCCGGCGACGGGAGCGGAAATGACGAGGGCAACGGTGACACCCCCGATCTGGTGCCGCAAATGTCCGGGCAGCATGGTGCGCGCCGTCCCTATTTCGAGACACTGATCGTCACCGGCCTCTCGTCCGGCAATTGGCCCGCGCTCGCCAACGAATGGCGCAAGCTGCGGCGGCCGGTCGATCCATTCGTCTATGAGCCGGTCATCGTCGGCAGCCTCGAAGATGCCTTCTGCGCCGCCATCCTGAATCCCAATCTCGCAGCCGTCGTCATCAATGAGGGCTTTGCGCTGCGCTCACGCCATGACGCGCCGGTGCTCCGTACGATGACCTCGTCGGCCGGGTTGAACGACGAGTCCGATGCCTCGGCGCTGCGGCTCGCCCACGTCATCAAGCGGGTCCGCCCCGAGCTCGACCTCTATTTGATGTCCAATCGCGACGTTGAGGCGATGGCCGGAAATCCCGAGGCCGATGTCGTCCGCCGCATCTTCTATTCGGTCGAGGAACTGCTCGAGCTGCATCTCTCGATCCTGGAAGGGGTACAGGATCGTTACGACACGCCGTTCTTCGACAATCTGAAGAAATATGCACAGCGTCCGATCGGAACGTTCCATGCGCTGCCGATCGCGCGCGGCAAATCGGTCTTCAAGTCGGACTGGATCCGTGACATGGGCGAATTCTACGGCCTGAACCTGTTCCTGGCCGAAAGCAGCGCGACCACTGGCGGCCTGGATAGTCTGCTGGAGCCGACCGGCAACATCAAGAAGGCGCAGGACAAGGCAGCACGCGCGCTTGGCGCCGATCGCGTCTTCTTCGTCACCAACGGCACCTCGACCTCGAACAAGATGGCGGTGCAGGCGCTACTCGCGCCAGGTGACATCGCGATCGTCGACCGCAATTGTCACAAGTCGCATCATTACGGCATGGTGCTGGCCGGCGCGCAGCCGCTCTATGTCGAAGCCTTCCCGATGACGGAATATTCGATGTACGGCGCCGTGCCGCTGAAGACCATCAAGCAGGCCTTGCTGAACGCCAAGGCCGATGGCCGGCTCGATCGCGTCAAGCTGCTGGATCTGACCAACTGCACCTTCGACGGCCACATCTACAACACCCGCCGGGTGATGGAGGAATGCCTCGCCATCAAGCCCGACCTGATCTTCCTGTGGGACGAGGCCTGGTTCGGCTTTGCGCGCTTTTCACCGTTCCTGCGACGGCGCACCGCGATGGGCGCCGCCAACGAGATCGAGGCCTGGATGCGCGATCCGAGATCGGTCGCAGCTTACGAAGCCCAACAAGCCACGCTCGGCAAGAACCCCTCGAACGAGGTGCTGCTCAAGACCCGGTTGATCCCCGATCCGCGCCAGATCCGCTTGCGCGTCTATCAGACCAATTCGACCCACAAGTCGATGTCGGCGATCCGTCAGGGCTCGATGCTCTCGGTCAAGGACGTCGAATTCCATACGGTTGAGCAGCAGTTCAAGGAGGCCGTCTTTACCCATGCCTCCACGAGTCCGAACCAGCAGTTGATCGCTAGCCTCGACGTCTCGCGGCGCCAGATGGAGCTGGAAGGGTATGGTCTGGTGGCCAATGCGATCGAGATCGCGCTCGCCATCCGTCACGCCGTCAACAGCAATCCGCTGCTGTCGAAATATTTCCGCATCCTCGGCGCCGACGCCATGGTGCCGGCGCAATATCGCCAGAGCGGATTCACCGATTATCTGGCCGCCGGCGCGAACTGGGCGAGCGCGCTGAAGAGCCTGGACGAGGATGAGTTCTGCCTCGATCCGACCCGCATGACCCTGGTGTGCGGCACCGCCGGCTACGATGGCACGCAGTTCAAGGGGATCCTGGCGAACGACTACAACATCCAGGTCAACAAGACCTCACGCAATTCGGTGCTGATCCAGTCCAACATCAACAACACCCGCAGCGACGTCGCGCATCTTGTCAGGGTTTTGGCCGAGATCGCGGGCGAGGTTGATCGCGGCCTCGCCCAAGGCGGTGCCAATGCGAAGAAGACCTTCGAGGCGCGGGTGAAGAGCCTGATGACTGACGTGCCTGATCTGCCGAACTTCTCGCACTTCCACCAGAGCTTCCGTGGCGATGCCGGCAGCAAGACCAATGAGGGTGATATCCGCAGCGGATTCTACGCGGCCTACAACGCGGCGGGATGCGAATATATCAGGCTCGCCGATCCCGAGATCGACCGCCGCCTGAAAGCCGGCCCCGACCTCGTCTCCGCCAGTTTCGTGATTCCCTATCCGCCGGGCTTCCCGATCATGGTGCCGGGGCAGGTGATCACCCAGGAAACCATCGACTTCATGCGCAAGCTCGATGTGAAGGAGATCCATGGCTACGACGCCAAGGAAGGCCTCAAGCTCGTGCGCGCCGAAGCCTTGGCGAAGATCGGCAAGCCCAGGCCCGGCGCGCAGCCGAAGCTGAAGGCCGCGTCATAGGTCAGGCGAAGACGACCACTATAACGGAGCCCCAGGTCGTCAACAGGATGTTGGCGACCGGGTAGGCCGGCGTATAGCCGAGCACGGGCACCGGGCTTCCGGAGCGCTCCTGGAGCGCGGCCATTGCCGCCGTCACGGTCTGAGCCCCGGTCAAACCGCCGAGCAGAAGGATTGGGTTCATGCGCAAGACGAAATGACCGAAGCAGAATCCGACGATCTGCGGCAGCAGGGTCACGACCATGCCGCCGAGCAGCAGGCCGATGCCCGATTCCCGCAAGGCGGAGAGGAAGATCGGCCCGGCATGGATCCCGGTGAGCCCGACAAACGCGGCCAGTCCGAGTGACGTCATCAGGCTGACGGCGCCGTCCGGAATCCGGCCGAAGCGCGGATTGAGCGTGCGGAGATAGCCGACCAAAAGCCCGGCAAGCAGCGTGCCGACGCTCGTGCTCAGTGCGATCTGGATGCCGCCGACAGGAAAACTCACGAGAACGCCGACGATGCCGCCGAAGAAGATGGCGAGCCCCAGCACCACGAAATCGATGCTGGTGCTGGGGGCAACGATGACACCGATATTTTTCGCCGCGTTCTCCACGACCGGTTCTGGACCGACGATGCGCAGCAGGTCGCCACGCTGCAGGACGACGCCGGGAGCAATCGGAAGCTCTTGGCCGCCCCGGCTCAACGAGCGTAAATAGAGGCCGCGTGTCCAGTCATGCTGCGAGGCCTCCTGCAGGTTCATGCCCGCGAGCTTGGTGTTGATCAGGAACACGTCAGCGGAGATCAAGGGAATGTCGAGCAGCTCTTTGTCCTCGACCTCCTCGGCGCGGGAGCCGACGAGTTCTACGATGATCTGGCGCGGAGCCGATATCGTGATGACGTCGCCTGGCGCGAGGATGGTGCCGGGCTCTGCCTGGAAGATGCGTTCTCCTTGGCGGATCCGATGGATGAACAGGCGATGCTCGGGCAGGCGGTCTTCGGCGGCCGCGACTGTCGATCCGGCGAGAGGAGAGTGCTCGTCCAGCCGATAGGCGCGCAGCTCGAATTTTCGCCAAGCGGACGCCAGACCCGGCTTGGTGCGGCTCATTCCCAGCGATTGCTCGAGCTTGAGCGCCTCTTCTCGCAGGTCGATCTTCAGAAGCGCCGGTGCGATCACTGTGCACCACATGATCACGCCCGCATAGCCGAAGATGTAGCAGACTGCATCAGCGACCGCGATGTGCGAGACGAAAAGGGCGCGTTGCGCCTCCGGCACCGCGAGACCGTTGACCGCGTCGGTCGCCGTTCCCATCGCCGCGCTTTGGCTGAGCGCTCCCGACATCAGCCCCGCCGCAAAACCGGGATCGAGCCCGAGTATCCTGCCGACGACAATTGCGGCCGCAAGGCCCGTGAGGCACACGACGACGGCTAGCAGCATCGGCTTCAGCCCGTCGCGCTTCATTGCCTGCACGAATTGTGGACCGACGGAATAGCCGACGCCAAACAGGAATAGCAGGAACAGGAAAGATTTGGTCATGCTGGAAACAGGCACATGCGCGAAGTCGCCGACCATCAGGCCGGCGAACAGCGCGCCCGTGACCGGACCAAGACTGAAGGCGCCGATCTTGAAGCTTCCGATCCAGTAGCCCGCGGCGATCACCAGGAACAGCGCGAGCTCCGGATAGCGGACGAGAAACTGCTCCAGCCAAACCAGCATCGCGGGCGGCCTTGCTATGTCATCAACATGACAAGCACCATTCCCCAGATTGTCAGCAGCGTGTTTCCGACAGCGTATGTCACGGTATATCCCAGACCCGGGATCTGGCTCTTGGCGCGGTCATTGATCATGCCGAGAGAAGCTGTCGTGGTCCTCGCCCCTGAGCAGCATCCGAGCACGATGGCGTCATGGAAGCGGAACACATATTTTCCGACATACATTGCGAGGATCAGCGGCACGGTCGTCACGCCGACGCCCCAGAGGAACAGGCCGATGCCCTGCGCCTTGAGGCCGGCCACGAAGCCCGGTCCCGACGAGATGCCGACGATCGCAATGAAGACGTTCAGGCCGACCGAGTTCATGAACCAGACGGTCGGCGAAGGAATCCGGCCGAAGGTCGGGTGCACGGAGCGGAGCCAGCCGAAGAACAGGCCTGAGATCAAGGCGCCACCTGACGTGGACAGCGTCAACGGCACGCTGCCGATCTTGTAGACGATGGCGCCGATCAGCGCGCCGATCGCGATTGCGGCTCCGATGAAGGCGACGTCGGCCACATCGGTCGCGCGATCCGGGCGGCCGAGCATCTTTGTCGCGGCCGCCACATCCGGCGTGCGTCCCACGATGGTGACGATGTCGCCGCGATTGATCTTCGTGTTCGGCAGGATAGGGATATCAACGGCGATCGCACCACGGGTGATCTTGCGAAGGAACACTCCGCGAGCGCCTGCCGTTCGCGACAGCTCCTCCAGCGTCTTTCCGTCGACGTCCTTACTGGTCACGTAGACGTCGACGCCCTCGATCGGCATCGCCAGCAACTCGCGATCGTCGACCTCTTCCGCTTGCTCGCCGATCAGACTGACGAGAACGTCGCGTCGGCCGGCCACAGCGACGACGGCGCCTGCGTGAATGACGGCATCGGCGGTGGCATCCGTGATCTTGCCGTCCTGCCTGATCCGCAGGACGAACACCCGATGGTCGGGTAGCAATGCTTCCGCCTGCTGCACGGTCTTTCCAACCACCGGACCCCGCTCATTGACACGAAAAGCGCGCACATCGAACTGGTGCCAGGCCGTTCCCGGACCGCCCGTCTGCTTCTTGCCCCCGTGCTCCTCCTCATATTTCTTGCAGGCCGCCTCGAGATCGATACCGAGCAGTGCCGGACCAAGCAGAGCCAGGACGATCGCGGATCCGACCGTGCCGAAGATATAGGTGACCGCGTAGGCGACCGGCATGCCGTCGAGAATCTTCTTGGTCTCTTCCGGCGACAGGCCGAGCCGGTTGATGGCATCGGTCGCAAGGCCCATGGATGCCGAGATCGTCTGCGAGCCGGCATAAAGTCCGGCGGCCGAACCGACATCGTAGCCTGCAAGCTTTGCTCCAACATACGCCGCGATCAGGCAGAACACGCACACGACGGCCGCGAAGATCGCCTGTGGGACGCCGTCCTGCGCGATGCCGCGCACGAATTGCGGCCCGACGCCATAGCCGATGGCAAACAGGAACATCAGGAAGAAGAACGGCTTGAGCGGACCCGTTACCGTGATCCCGATCTGGCCGATGATCACGGCGGCAATCAGCGTCGCGGTGACGGCACCGAGCCCGAGGCCCTTGTAGGTGAAGGAGCCGAAATAATAGCCCAAGGCCAAGGACAGGAAGATCGCGATTTCCGGATAGCTTTTGAGCGTCTGAAAGAACCAGTCGATCATGATGTCACCCCTTCACGCAGTCGCACGCGCCCCGCTTCGCTCCTGCGCGACGTCTTGGGATCGAAGACCCCGGCGACGAGCGCTGAAGCCGCATCGATCCGGATGAAGCGACCCGTCCGAGCCGGTCATGTTGATTTATGTCAAGCGCGCGGGGGGATGGCATCCGCGACCCCGCCGACGAAATCGTCTCACTGCGTTGCGACATGGGGCGATCCGGACCGCTCTACGGCCAGGACCTTGAGGTAGATCAAGGGAGGTCACCGGACGCCGATCATCCTGAGCGCGATTGCACAGGCGAGGGCTCCACCTCGTTTCAACAGCTCGCACCGCTCGGGAGCGTCACATGGCCGATATCTTGACCCTGAAGAAATTCGAGGCACTGAGCCCGTTCGAGATCAAGGACGAACTGATCAATCTCGCCAAGGCGACGTCGAAACGAACGCAATCCGCGTTCCTGAACGCCGGCCGCGGCAATCCGAACTGGGTGGCCACCACGCCGCGCGAAGGCTTCTTCCTGCTCGGACAGTTCGCGATCACCGAGAGCAAGCGCGTCATGGAACACCCGGCCGGGATTGGCGGCATGCCCCAGGCCAAGGGCATTGCGGCAAGGTACGAGGCTTGGCTCGCCAAGCACTCTGACATGCCGGGCGCGACCTTCCTGTCGGAGATGCTGCCCTTTGCGGTCAAGAAATTCGGCTTCGATGCGGACGCCTTCGTCCACGAGCTGGTCGATTCCATCATCGGCGACAATTATCCGGTGCCGGACCGCATGCTGGTGCACAACGAAAAGGTCGTGCACGAATATCTGACGTGGGCCGTTTGCGGTGACCCGCGGCCCGCCGGCAAGTTCGACATCTATGCGGTCGAGGGCGGCACTGCGGCGATGTGCTACCTCTTCAAGTCACTGAAGGCCAATCGCCTGTTGCTTCCCGGCGACACCATCGCGCTGGGAACGCCGATCTTCACGCCTTACATCGAGATGACGCATTTGGAGGACTACGACCTCAAGGTCGTCCAGATCAAGGCGCCGCAGGAAAACAAATTCCAGTTCACCGACGAGGAAATCAAGAAGCTGGAAGATCCGAAGATCAAGGCGTTCTTCATCGTCAATCCCGCAAATCCCTCCGGGATGGGGGTGAGCCCGGAGACGGTCGCCAAGCTGGGCAAGCTGGTCAAGACCAAGCGCCCCGATCTTATGCTGCTCACCGACGACGTCTACGGCACTTTCGTTCACGGATTCCGCTCGCTGCTGGGCGAGCTTCCGCACAACACCATTGGCGTCTATTCCTATTCGAAATACTTCGGCTGCACGGGATGGCGGCTCGGCGCCATCGCCATTCATGAAGACAACATCTTTGACAAGATGATCGCGAAGCTGCCCGAGGCAGCCGTGAAGGCGCTCGACAAGCGTTACGGGCCGCTGACGCTGGAGCCGCGCAAGCTGAAGTTCATCGACCGCATCGTCGCCGACAGTCGCGACGTCGCGCTCAATCACACGGCGGGCCTGTCGCTGCCGCAGCAGGTGATGATGAGCCTTTTCTCGCTCGCGGAGATGATGGACGCGAAGAAGGCCTATCAGGCCGCATGCATGGAAATCGTCAACAAGCGCCTGTGGGCGTTGCTCGATGGCCTGGGACTTGCCGACAAGCTGAACCCGAACCCCAACTATGATGCGTATTACGGACTGATCGATTTCGAGTTCTGGGCGCGGAAGAACATTGGCGACGACGCCGTCGACTACCTGAAGAAGAACGTTCATCCGCTCGATCTCGCGTTTCGACTGGCCGAAGCCCACGGCATTGTGTTGCTGAACGGCGGCGGTTTCGATGCGCCCGAATGGTCGCTGCGCGTGTCGCTGGCAAACCTTCCGGACGATGTCTACGACGATATCGGACGCGGTGTTCGCAGCATTGCGCGTGGCTATCGGGACGCCTACGAGGCGGCCGAGGGCGGCTCGAAGTAACGCGAACCAATGGGAGTGCCGGTCGATCCGGATCACTCCGATATCAACCCAAAGGAGAATGAACGTCATGAGGAAATCTGCCATCGCCGCCGCCTTGATCACCTCGTTCGCCGTCGCTGCCGGTTTCAGCACGCCGTCGCGTGCCGAGACCGGTCAGGTCGCCGTCGTCTTCACCAAGGGCGGCTTCATCGTCGGCGTCGGCGGCGGCGAGGGCGTTTTGGTGTTGCGGGGCAAACAATATCCCTTCACCGTGTCAGGCATGAGCGTCGGTTTCACGATCGGAGCTTCGACGACCAAGCTTGTCGGCCGCGCCCTCAATCTGAGGGGGCCGCAGTCGATCGAAGGCTCTTACGCGGCGGGCGGCGCCGGCGGCGCCGTCGCTGCGGGGGCCGGAGCCGTGCAGTTGCAGAACGGCAATGGGGTGATCCTTCAGCTCAGTGGACCGAAGGTCGGCGCGGAGGTGTCGGCCGCGGTCGGCGGCGTCACGATCCGGCTGAAATAGGCTCGGCAGGGCGCTCAAGCTAAACGGGCTGCGTCATCGCAGCCCGTTTCGCGTTTCAGTAGCGTTCCTCGACGAACTTCAGGCCGCGCAGGCTCGCCTGGTCGTTGTAACGTCCCTTGTGGGACCGCGGCGGCAGCTTGATCTTCTCCCGCTTGACCCTCTTGTAAGGGATCGTTCTCAGGATGTGCGAGATGACGTTGAGCCGCGCTCGCCGCTTGTCGTCGGAGCGGATCAGTCGCCACGGTGCATGCTTCGTGTCGGTCGCCTCGAACATCATGTCACGCGCGCGCGAGTAATCGTACCAGCGCCCGAACGATTCGGTGTCCATCGGGCTCAGCTTCCACTGCCGCAGCGGATCCTCGATCCGCGCCTTGAAGCGGAGCTCCTGCTCCTCCATCCCGACCTCGAGCCAGAGCTTGATCAGGACGATGCCGGCGTCCACGGCGAATTTCTCGACCAGCGGACACAATTCCAGGAAGCGCTTATGTTCGGTCGGCGAGCAGAAGCCCATGACGTATTCAACGCCGGCGCGGTTGTACCAGCTGCGGTCGAAAATCACGATCTCACCGCCGGCCGGGAATTGCTCGATATAGCGCTGCAGGAACAGCTGGGATTTCTGCCGGTCGGAGGGCGCGGGCAGGGCGCAGACACGGAACACGCGCGGGCTCACTTTTTCGGTCAGCGCCTTGATGGTCCCGCCCTTGCCGGCCGCGTCGCGCCCCTCGAAGATGATGATGACCTTCAGTTTCTGGGTTCTGACCCATTCCTGAAGGTGACACAACTCGACCTGGAGTTTTTCGAGTTCCTTCTCATAGTCCTTCCGCTTCATCCGCTCCGCGGGCGCGTCCTTGGCCATGCTCAATCACCCCAGGAAATGGTCACGCCGATGTCGCCGGGCACACCGCCTGGAAAATCGATGATCTGATAGGCGATGCGATAGCCGCGCGGTTTCAGGTAATCGCTCCAGAGCTGGAAGATTTCCTTCGGAATCCCGGTCAGGGTGTCCTCCCAGCCCTTTTCCATTTGATTGATGGCGCGACCCTTGTCCGTGCACAGCGTGTTGGGAAAGCGGTAGACCTGAACCTCCGTCAATCCGTTTCGCACTGCACGCTGGATGATGGTCGAAGCGAGTTTGATCTTCTCGTCCTCGGTCTTGCCAGAAGGCTTGGTGAGGCGTTCAATGAGGGCGTGTTTCTCGGCTTCGGCGGCGGCGGCAAGGCGCGCATATTCGTCGGCCTTCTCTGCCTCCTTGAGGGCTGCTTCCTTCCGGATCTGCGTGGCGCTGGGGATGAGATCATCGATGCCGGGCATGGCAGGCGGCTCCTGTTGTTGCACGTCAACTTTCAGGCGAGGCTAGGTGGGGCCGTTCCAGGCCCGTTGATCCAAATCAAGCAATTGCGCCACCCGTTACCGACACTGCATTCGACGCATTCAAGTGGATACGCGCCTGTCGAGGAGAGAACGTTGAGCGATCAGCTTCATCCGATGGCCCCGCATCATCTGCCGTTCTATCTCGCTCCGGGAAGCGGGGTGGATCCGCTGATGGTCGTGATGGGAATTTTCCTGATCGGCACCGTGCTCTGGGTCGGTACTCTCTATTGGAAACTGCACAGCCTGCCCGAGCGAATGGCGCACAAGTCGCAGAAACTGCAATTTGAATTCGTAGCCGTGCTCGGCCTGATCTCGCTCTTCACGCACATGCACATCTTCTGGATCGCAGGCCTGCTGCTGGCCATGATCGACATTCCCGACTTCGGCGGTCCGCTGCGCAGCATCGCCGATTCCGTGGAGAAGATCGCGGATGCGACGCCCGAAGACAGCGACGCGGCCAAGCAGGCCAGCTCGCGACCGACAGGCGGCGACACGCCGCCCCCAGAAAAGCCGGGGCCCGCGAAGGAGAAGGAGCACAGCCATGTTTGAGCTGATGTTCTGCTCGCTGCTGACGATCCTGCCCGACTATCTCTACCGCCGCTATGTCCAGGGCAAGCGCTTTGGCAAGGAGATCACCTTCTTCTCCGTCTGGTACGAGCTGCGCTGGGGCATTACCGGCTGCCTGATGCTGACAGTGTCGCTGATCACCATGATCTTCTATTTCCATCCGTCGACATCCAACGCGACGCTTTATTTCCGCACCGTGCCGATCCTGCCCGAAGGCTCGGGCCGCGTGGCCGAGGTCAAGTTCGGCTTCAGCGCGCCGGTGAAGAAGGGCGACGTGCTGTTCACGCTCGACGCGTCGAAGCAGCAGGCCGCATTTGAGACCGCCAGGCGCAAGATCGCCGAAGTCGATGCCGCCATGCAGACGGCACAAGCTGACGTGGTCAAGGCCGATGCGCAGATCGGCGAAGCGAAGGCGAACTACCAGCAGGCCAAGGACGAGCTCGACGTCAAGACCGAGCTGCAGCGCCGAAATCCCGGCATCGTACCGCAGCGCGATATCGAAAAGCTCCAGGTGCTGGTCGACCAGCGCCAGTCCGGCATCGATGCCGCGACGGCCGCGCGGCAGTCGGCGGCCTTGCAGGTCTCGACCTCGCTTCCGGCGCAGAAGGCGAGTGCCGAGGCGGCGCTTGATCAGGCCCAGGTCGAGCTCGACAAGACACAGGTCCGCGCCGGCGTAGACGGGCGCGTCGAGCAGTTCCTTGTCCGCTCTGGCGACGTCGTCAACCAGTTGATGCGGCCGGCGGGAATCCTGATTCCGACGGAGGCCGGCCGAACGTACCTTCAGGCCGGCTTCGGTCAGATCGAGGCCCAGGTGATGAAGACCGGCATGGTGGCGGAGGCGACCTGCATCTCGAAGCCGTGGGTCATCATCCCGATGGTGATCACGACGGTGCAGGACTACATCGCCGCCGGCCAATTCCGCTCCGGTGAGCAGTTACTGGAAGCACAGAACGCCGTTCGGCCCGGCACGATCCTGGTGTTCCTGGAGCCGCTCTACAAAGGCGGCCTCGAGGGCGTGACGCCGGGCTCGAGCTGTATCGTCAACGCCTACACCAGCAATCATGAAGAGATTTCTGCCAAGGACACGCCGACCAGCCGAAAGATCGCGCTGCACGTCGTCGACGGCGTCGGCCTGGTCCATGCCCTGCTGCTGCGCATCCAGGCGTTGCTGCTGCCGATCCAGACGCTGGTGCTGAGCGGCCATTGACGGCAGGCAACGGCCTCTTCCGGGTCTGTCGAAATGGCGCAATTCGGGCTAGAATTGCCGCCACAACGGCCGGATGAAGCCGTGGGGGAGGCGGATGAGCAGGCGCAGCTTCATAGCGTCGGTCAGGTCGCGGACAGTCGTGGCCGCGTGGCTGGGTCTCGGCCTGCTGCTTGCCTCCTGCATCCTGTCCGGCCCCGCCGCTGCCGTCGAGCGCAGCCTGCGCGGCGAGCTCAAGCGCGTGCTGATCCTGCACTCCTTCGGCCGCGAGTTTCGCCCCTGGAGCGAATATGCGCGGAGCATCAAGGCCGAGCTCGAGCGGCAATCGCCCTGGCCGCTCGACGTCCAGGAGCACACTCTGCTCAGCGCGCGCTTCAACAATCCAGGCCCCGAAGCGCCCTTCGTCGATTATCTCGGTTCGCTCTACCAGGGCAAGCCGCCCGACATCGTGCTGAGCATCGGCGCACCCGCGGCGCGGTTCGTGCAGAGATACCGCGCGAAGCTCTTTCCGGAAACGCCGGCGGTGCTGACCGTGGTCGAACAACGGCTGGTGAACCGCCTGGATCTCACCGACAATGACGTGGTCGTGTCCGTCCGCAATGATTTCGTGGCGGCCTTCGAGAACATTCTCAAGCTCTTGCCCGGTACCAAGACGGTTGCCGTTGTGGTCGGTGCCTCGCCCCTCGAGAAATTCTGGATTGACGAGGTGAAGCGGGAGTTGAAACCGCTGGAAGGACGGCTCGATCTCGTCTGGTACTCCGACCTTCCGTTTGAGGAGATCCTGAAGCGCGCATCGGCGCTTCCACCGCACACGGTGCTGTTCTGGGGGTTGATGTCGGTCGATGCCGCCGGCGTTGTCCACGAAGGCGATATCGCCCTGCACAGGCTGCATGCTGTCGCGAACGCGCCGATCTTCTCGTATCAGGAGCCTTTCTTCGGCAACGCCAGCGTCGGCGGGCCCATGCACTCCGTCGCCGAAACCAGTTCGAAGACCGTCAGTGCCGCGATCCGCATCCTCGGCGGCGAGAAGCCGGCCCGCATCAAATACGAGCCGATCGGATTCGGGTCGCCGAAATATGATTGGCGGGAATTGCAGCGCTGGGGGATCAGCGAGAGCAGTCTGCCGCTGGGCAGCGAAATCCTGTTTCGTGAGCCGACCGTCTGGGATCGCTATAGCTGGCAGATGCTGCTGATCGCGGCCGTGATTTTGATACAGGCCGGCTTCATCAGCGGGCTCCTGCACGAGCGCCATCGCCGTCAATTGGCCGAGATCGAGTCGCGACAGCGCCTGGCGGAGCTCGCCCACGCCAATCGCTACGCGGCCGTCGGTGAGTTGACGACGTCGATTGCCCACGAGCTGAACCAGCCGCTCGGCTCCATTCTGACCAATGCCGAGACGGCGGAGCTCATGCTCAAAGCCACTTCACCTGACATCAACGAGATCCGCCAGATTCTGGCCGACATCAGGCGGGACGATCAGCGGGCGTCCGAGGTCATCCGCAGGCTTCGCAGCGTCCTGAAGAAGAGGCCGTTTGAAATCAGGGACACCGAACTGAACGACACGGTACGGGAAGCCATTGGCCTGGTGACAAGCGTCGCCGACGGGCGCCGGATCACGCTGGCATATGCGCCAGCCGCCGTGGAGCTGAACGTCAAGGGCGATCCCGTGCAGCTGCAGCAGGTCGTTCTCAACCTGATCATCAATGCGTTGGACGCGGTCTCCGACGCGGACATGAAGAAGCGCGAGGTCAGCGTATCGACCGGGCGCGCCGGAAGCCACGCCGAGATCAGGATCGCAGATACCGGTTCGGGCATTGCGGCCGGCGACCTCGCGAACATCTTCAATCCATTCTTCACGACCAAGCCTCAGGGCATGGGTATGGGGCTTGCAATCGTCAAGACCATCGTCGAGGCCCATCGCGGCACCATAGCCGCCGAGAACCAGCCGTCGGGCGGCGCGCTGTTCACGATCAGGCTTCCGATCATCCACTAGGGCGAACGTTTTGCGATCCGGCAGCGCGGCATTGCTCTCGCGCCGCAACACGGCGGCGAAGCAGCCCTTCGTTGATCTTGATCAATAAACGCCCATACCGCGGCCCGATCTTGGTGGCCGGAAAGTTCGATGGAGGATGGCATGTTTCGCTGCGGCAAGATCCTGATGGCGCTTGCGTTGATGCTGACGATGCCGATCACCGCAACCGCGCAGACAGCTGACCAGCCGGCGGCGCCAAGCACGCAGGCACAGCCCGCAAGTCCGCCTCCGCCGAGCGCCGAACTCTTGAAACCCGAACAGCTCGAGGCACTGGTGGCGCCGATCGCGCTTTATCCCGACGAGCTGCTGGCCAATGTGCTGGCGGCATCGACCTATCCGCTGGAAGTGGTGCAGGCCGATCGCTGGCTGAAGGAGCGCAAGTCGCTGAAGGGCGATGCGCTCAAGGCCGAGGTCGACAAGCAGGCCTGGGACGACAGCGTCAAGGCGCTGGCGAGCACCGCCGATGTGTTGTCGATGATGAGCGACAAGCTCGAATGGACCCAGAAACTCGGCGACGCTTTTCTGGCCCAGCAACCCGATGTGATGGACGCGATCCAGCGATTGCGCAACAAGGCCTACGACAACAAGAAGCTGGTCACGACCAAGCAGCAGAAGGTCAGCGTTCAGAGCCAGGAAGGCAAGCAGGTGGTGGTCATCCAGCAGGCCGATCCCGCCGAGATGTACGTGCCCTATTACGATCCGGCGACGGTCTACGGCGCTTGGCCCTACGCGGAGTACCCGCCCTATTATTGGGGCTATCCGTCCTATATCGGCGCCGGCGTGGTCGCGGCCGGCATTGCCTTCGGCTCGGCCTGGGCGATCGGGCGCTGGGGCAATTACTGGGGCGGCGGCTGCAACTGGGGCAACCGCAACGTCTACGTCAATCATCGCACCACCAACATCGGCAACGGCTGGCAGCATAATCCGGCGCATCGCGGCGGAGTGCGCTATAACAACATCAACGTCCAGCAGCGCTTCGGCAACAACAACATCAGGGCCGGCGCGTCGGATCGGATGGATTTCCGCGGCCGGGACGGCAACCAGGTGCTGCGCCCGAGCCAAGGTGCGGGAGACCGGGCGGGAGATCGCGCCGGCGACCGTGCCGGTGATCGTGGTGGTCCGGGTGACCGTGCAGGAGATCGTGCTGGTGATCGCGGTGATCGTGCCGGCAATCGCGGCGACCGGCCCGGCGGCGGCGATCGCGCCGGCGCGGGAGATCGTGCCAAGGGTGGTGGAGATCGCGCCAAGAATGCAGGCAAGAATGCAGGTAAGGGCGGCGGCGATCGTGCAAAGGCTGCGAACCGTGCCGGCGGCGGCGCTGCCGCCAATCGTGGCGGTGGCGGCAATCGCGGCGGTGCGATGAACGTCTCGTCGGGCCGGGCGGCGGCTGCAGCATCGGCGCGCGGACGCTCCAGCATGGCGAGCATGCCGCGCGGCGGTGGCGGCGGAGGCTTTGCCGGGCGCGGCGGCGGTGGCGGAATGGCCATGCATGGTGGTGGTGGTGGCGGCTTCCGTGGTGGAGGCGGCGGAGGAGGCCGCGGCGGTGGCGGCGGTGGCCGGCGCTCCGACATCGCGCTGAAGCACGACATCACGCTGCTCGGCCATCTCTCCAACGGCCTCGGCTATTATCGCTTCAGCTACATCGGCAGCGACAAGGCCTATGTCGGCGTGATGGCGCAGGAAGTCGAGCGGGTGATGCCTGACGCTGTGGCGCGCGGCAGCGATGGCTATCTGCGCGTCTATTATGACAAGCTTGGCCTGACGTTCCGCACCTACCGCGATTGGCTCGCCGACGGCGCGAAGATCCCTGCGGAGGTGACGCCATGATCGGCCTGAAATCGCTCCATCGCGCGATCCTGCCGGGCGTGGTGGCGCTCGCCATGCTTGGCTCGGCGGCACAGGCGCAGCAATCCTACAAGACACCGGAGGATGCGGCCGCCGCGCTCGCGGCCGCGGTCAAAAGCGGACCGAGCGACATTCTGAAGGTGCTCGGCAGGGCCGCCGAGGATATCGTCTCGTCCGGTGACGAGGTCGCCGACAACGACATCCGTCAGCGCTTCACGTCGATGTACGACGCCAAGCACGGCATCAAGGCGGAGGGCAACAAGACCGCGACCTTGATGCTGGGGCCGGACGATTTCCCGTTCCCGATTCCACTGGTCAACACCAAGACGGGCTGGGCGTTCGACACCGACGAAGGACGGATCGAAGTGCTTCGTCGCCGCATCGGCCGCAACGAGCTCGATGCGATCCAGACCGCGCTCGCCTATGTCGATGCCCAGAATGAATATGCCGACAAGGATCGCGGCGAGGGTGCCGGCGTCTACGCGCAACGTATCGTCTCGTCGCCCGGCAAGAAGGACGGCCTGTTCTGGCGCGACGACAGCGATCCGAGCCCGCTCGGCGCGCTGGCGGCCGATGCTTCGAAAGAAGGCTATCGCGCAGGCGACGTCGGACCCGCGCCCTACCACGGCTACTACTTCCGCATCCTCAAGGGGCAGGGCCCGGATGCGCCGGGCGGCGCGCTCAACTATGTCGTCAAGGGCAAGATGATCGGCGGCTTCGCACTGATTGCCTGGCCGGCGGAATACGGCAATTCCGGCGTGATGACTTTTCTCGTCAATCATGCCGGCACCGTCTACCAGAAGGATCTCGGCAACCGCACGGCCTCAATCGCCGAACGCACCACGTTGTTCGATCCCGACCAAACCTGGAAGAAGGTCGATGCCGCGAAGCCTTAAATCGGAACGCATGCGGCGCGCGATCGCAATCGGCTTTGCGACGTTCGCGCTCTTCCTGCTCGCGATGCCGGCCACGCCGTCGTTTGCGCAAGCGAGCGGCCATGTCCAGGTGACGTTCGTCAAGGCTGGTCTGCTGGTCGGAGGCGGTACCGGCAGTGGCGTGCTGAACTACCGTGGCCGGAATTATCCCTTCAAGATCTCAGGCTTGAGCGTCGGCATTACGGCCGGTGCGACCATCGGCAGATTTGATGGCCGCGCATCGGGCATCCGCGATGTCGGCGACTTCGTCGGCACCTACAGCTCCGTCGGCGGCGGCTTCGCCCTCGTCGGCGGCGTGAACGGCGTCCACCTGCGCAACGAAAAGGGCGTGACGATCGTGCTGCAAGGCCCGAAGGCCGGACTCGAGCTCGCCTCCAACATCAGCACGATCACGATCGCCTGGAAGTGAGCGCCTCGAGCCTGGGTTACCGGGCCGCGATGGCCGTCATCTCGAGTTTGACGCCCGGACCGAGATCAGCCACGCCGATCGCAGCGCGCGCCGGCAGGTGGGCTTCCGCAAAGTGCGCCTTCCAGGCAGCGTTGAACTCCGCCTTCTCCTTGAGGTTGGTCATGAAGATGGTCACCTGCAAGACGTTGGCGAGATCGGAGCCGAGCGTCTTCAGCAGCCGCGCCAGCTGCCCGAGGACGTCGTTGGCCTGGCCCGACATATCGAGGCTGGTGTCCTCGGGGACGATCCCGCCGATGTAGAGCACGCCATTATGCTCGACCACTTCGTGGAGGAGTCCTTCGTAGGGCAAGACGCGCTGGATCATGATGAGACCGATGCTGCTGCGGGGATGGGCGGCATATCGCACATTTCCATGTCGATGTCGTTTGAAGAGATTTCGCGGCCGGAGCGCCCCGAGGATCATCCACAAGATATTGAAAATAAAGAATAAATTGGCTCAAGAATCGCCGCTGGTCGCGCGGTCGGACGGTCACCAAGCTGTACTTGCGCGCGGGAGCCCGGCGTTTCCGGCGGCCCTGATCCCGACGACATCAGGATGCGGATCGGTATACTGCCACCGGAATTGACGCGGTCGCGGCTGGACCCGTGCCGTACCGGAACAAGGATCAGACGATGGACGATACGATTGGCTTTCCCGACCCCGGCCTCGACCTGTCTGACGGCTTCAAGCCGCACACCTCGCATTGGGGCGTGTTTTCCGCGCGTCAAAGCGAAGCCGGGCTCGAGGTCAGGGCCTATGCGGGCGACCCCGATCCGAACGGCATCATCGGCAATTTCCCCGGCGCGCTGCGTCATCAGGCGCGCATCGCCCAGCCGGCGATCCGCCGCGGCTGGCTCGAGCGCGGACCTGGCCCGGACGATCGCCGCGGCCGCGACGAGTTCGTCTCCGTCAGTTGGGAGAAGGCGCTCGATCTGCTCGGCGACGAGCTCGGCCGCATCCGCGACACGCGCGGCCCCGGCGCCGTGTTCGGCGGCTCCTACGGCTGGTCGAGCGCGGGCCGCTTCCATCATGCCCAGAGCCAGGTGCATCGCTTCCTCAACATCGCGATGGGCGGCTATGTGCGTTCGGTGAACACTTACTCTTCGGGCGCTTCCTCGGTGCTGCTGCCGCAAATTCTCGCCGGCTACGAGGACATCACCAAGCGCAACGTCACCTGGGAGCAGATTGCCGGGAACACCGACATCGTGCTGGCGTTCGGCGGCATGGCGCTGAAGAACTCCATGGTGGCCGGCGGCTCGATCAGCAAGCATGTCGAGCGCGGCGCCATGGAAGCCGCGCGCCGGCGCGGCTGCGCGTTCATCCTGGTCAGCCCGCTGCGCGACGATCTTCCCGTCGAGGCCGGTGCCGAATGGATGACGTGCCTGCCCGGCACCGACACCGCCCTGATGCTCGGCATCGTCCACACGCTTGTGAGCGAAGGTCTGCACGACCAGGCCTTCCTCGATCGCTACACCGAAGGTTGGCCCGTGTTCCTGCGCTATCTCAACGGCGAGAGCGACGGGCAGGCCAAGCATGCCGAATGGGCCGCCGCGATTTGCGGTGTCGATGCGGAGGCGATCCGCGAGCTCGCGCGCCGCGCCGCCGGAAAGCGTGCGCTGATCACCGTTTCGCATTCGCTCCAGCGCGCCGAGCATGGCGAGCAGCCGGTGTGGATGGGCATGGTGCTCGCAGCAGCGCTCGGCCAGATCGGCCTGCCTGGCGGCGGCTATGCTTATTCGCTCGGCGCGATCGGCTATTACGGCCGCCGCGTCAACGACGCGCCGGGACCGACGCTGGGACAGGGTCGCAACGGCGTGCGCGATTTCATTCCGGTCGCGCGCATCGCCGACATGCTGCTCAATCCCGGCACGACCTATCGCTACAATGGCGAGACGCGTACCTATCCGGACATCCGCCTCGTCTACTGGGCCGGCGGCAATCCCTTCCATCACCACCAGGACATCAACCGCTTGCGCAAGGCTTTCGCGCAGCTCGATACGTTCGTCGTGCACGAGCTCGCCTGGACCGCGACGGCGCGGCACGCGGACATCGTGCTGCCCTCGACCATGACGCTGGAGCGCGAGGACATCGGCTATTCGACCAACGATCCCCTGATGGTCGCGATGCACCAGATCGCCGAGCCCTTTGGCCTTGCGCGTGACGATTACGACATCTTTGCCGATCTCGCCGAGCGCCTAGGTGCACGCGAACCTTTCACCGAAGGGCGCACGGTGCGGCAGTGGCTCGAACATCTGTACGAGCCGACTCGTGCCTCGCTTCAAGCGCGTGGCCTTGAGGCGCCTGATTTCGACGAATTCTGGCGGCGCGGCAGCCTGGTCGTGCCGCAACAGCCCGACGACGGCGGCCGGCTGCGCAGTTTTCGCGAGGATCCGGTCAATCATCCGCTGCCGACGCCGAGCGGCCGCATCGAGATCTATTCAGCCAAGATCGCCGCGCACGGCGATGCCGATTGCCCCGGCCATCCGGTCTGGCTGAAGAAGACCGACATGCCGAAACCCGGCGCGCCGTGCTTCCTCGTCGCCAACCAGCCAGTGACGCGCCTGCATAGCCAGCTCGATTTCGGTGGCCACTCGCTTGCCGCAAAACATCGCGGCCGCGAGGTCGCGCGCATGAATCCGCGCGATGCGGATGCGCGCGGCATCAGGGATGGTGACATCATCCGCCTGTTCAACGAGCGCGGCGCCTGCCTCGCCGCAGTCCACGTCACCGACGGCATCGCGGCCGGCGTCGTGCAGCTTCCGACCGGCGCCTGGTACGATCCGATGGACCCCGAGGACGAGGCGCCGCTCTGCGTTCACGGCAATCCGAATGTTCTCACCCGCGACATCGGCACCTCGTCCTTCGCGCAAGGCTGCACCGGCCAGCTCACGACGGTCGAGGTGGAGAAGTTCACCGGCAACCTGCCGCCGATCCGCGCGTTCGATCCGGTGTAGGCGCGTCGCCGGGATTGTTGCGCTGTAGTGTGAAGGCGCCGGATTACGCTGCGCTCCGTCCGGGCTGCGCGAAATGCGCCGCGAACCGCAGCGCGTCCGGGACACGAGAGGCAGAAAGAAAAAGGGGCCGCCCTCTGTGGGCGCAGGGACGGCCCGAGAGGCTCGCAGGCCCCGGGAGGAAAAAGGGCTCGAGCCGGCGCGAGTGGTAGGCACTCACGCCAAAGAACTACGCCGCTGCGCCGACCATCCAATCCATGTCCGCGGCAGGGCGCCGCCGCGGAAGCGCCTCCGTAGCAGGCAGCAGGGTCCTGCTGGCCAGACGCCAGCGTGCCGGTGACTCGCCGCTGATGCGCTTGAACACGGTCGAAAAATGCGCCTGGGTGCTGAAGCCGACGGCAAGTGCGATCTCCGCCAGGGGCCGCTCGGTCGTCGTGAGCAAGGTCTTCGCATGCTCGACCCGATGATTGAGCAGATATTCACGTGGACGGTAGCCGGTCGCGGCGCGGAACTGTGCCGCGAAATGCATCCTCGAGAGGCCAGCGACATTGGCGAGCTCGGACAGGCTGATACAGCGATCAAAGTGATCGGCGATAAATTGCTCGACGCGCCGCAGCCGCCATTTCGGCAAGGCATTGACTTTTGCGCGTGGCAGCTCGAGCCGGGTCAGATGCATCGCAAGGGTCTCGCCGATGCAGCGTGCGAACTGCTGGTCCGCAGTATCGCCATGCTCGGTCAGTGCCTTGGCGAGCTCGGCGGCGAGCGGGTCGCGCAGCAGGACGAGGTCATTGAGGCCCTCCGTCGCGGGCCGCGCCGCCGAGAAATGAGCGGTGGAGACGTGGAAGTGCAGGAAAGCGCAGGGCGACTGGAATTGCACGCCGAGAAGCTTCGATGGCGCACTGACGTACAGCGTGCCCGCAGGCATGGTGCCGTCGAAGATGATCTGACGGTCACGCGTCAGCTTGACCCGGGCGGTCTTCAGCGCGATGGCGACGAAATAGCGGTCCGGCGGCGTCGTCGCTTCGTGCGACGAGATCGCCCGCGAGTCCCCCCATCGCGAAATCGTGATGTCCGCGTCCAGACCGCGGTCGATCTTGCGCCATCCGCTTTCCTGCGCGATTGCTCGCATCCCGTGCGCGACCTCGCGATCACACCGGCTGGCGGGAAATTCGATCCAGGCATGCGCTGCCTGCAAGTCATTGAACATAGCGCGTCCTCTCCTGGTCTCGCCGCCGCTTGCAACGATCGGCCAACTCTGGGTGCTCTCCACGGTCAGAGGATAGGCGTGAGCCAGGCAAGAAGCCCGTTAGTGATGATTAGGAGGTGTTAGATTTTGTGCGTGCGCATAAAGTGTGACAGCCCGCCGCAGGACGTTCGATTCTGTCCAGCTTTTCAATTATTTGCGCAGATCGGTGCGGTGTGAGGACATTGCAGAACATCGCGCGGCGATCGATATGCCGGTGTGAGGCCGGCGCGGGGCCTTGCTGGACCCTGCATCGACGGCGGGTATAGTCGCCGCGCATTTGAATGAAATGGCCGTCAAGATGAGTCAGAAGTGACCGAACCCCCGGCAGGACATAGCTCGCCCGGCAATGGCGCCGGGGCGAGCCTTGATTTCGACGCAGTCTCGTTCGGACCGTTTTCGCTGCGGTCGCGGTTGCTCGAGAGGGACGGAGCGCCGGTCAAGCTCGGCAGCCGCGCGATGGACATTCTGCGCCTGCTCCTCAGCCGTGCCGGCGAAGTGGTGCCGAAGAACGAGATTTTGAGCTACGCGTGGTCCGGCCTCGCGGTCGAGGAGATCAGCCTGCGCGTCCATGTCGCGGAGCTGCGCAAGGTGCTTGGCGACGGCAAGGATGGGGCTCGCTACATCACCAACGTCCCGAGCCGCGGCTATTGCTTCGTCGCGCCTGTGCAACGTAACGAACGCAACGTGGCGCCCGTGCCCGTGTTGCGTGCGCCCGAACGAGCGGTGGCGCCGGCGGCCTTGCCGCATCGGCTGGACCGGATGATCGGTCGGGACGACGTGCTGCCCGAGTTGTCGGCGCGTCTGCTGAGCGACCGCTTCGTCACGCTGCGAGGACCGGGCGGCATCGGCAAGACCACGGTTGCAACCGCGCTCGCGCATGACATGTGGCAGGCATTCGACGGCCACGTTCATTTCCTCGAATTCGGCCCATTGAAGGACGCCACGCTGGTCGCGAGCACGGTTGCCGCCACTCTGGGCCTCGTCGTGCATCACGATGATCCCTCAGGCAGCATCATCAATTTCCTGCGCGGACGGCGGCTGCTTCTCATCCTCGACAGCTGCGAGCACGTCATCGACGAGGTCGCGCGTCTGGCCGAAAACATCTATCGCGAGGCGCCGGGCATCGCCATTCTAGCCACCAGCCGCGAGTCGCTGCTGGTGGAAGGCGAGCAGATCTTCGAGCTCGTTCCGCTGGCCGGCCCGCCGCAAGGCGCCCGCCTCAGTGCCGGCGAAGTGCTGGATTATCCGGCCGCGCAGCTGTTCATCGATCGTGCCGCGGCCGCAGGCCATCGCGGCGATATCACGGACGAGGATGCGGAGGTCCTGGCCGAGATCTGCGGCAAGCTCGACGGCATCGCGCTCGCGATCGAGCTCGCCGCCGTGCGCGTCGGCGTCTACGGATTGCGGGAGATGGCCGCGCTGCTTGACTCCCGGCTCAAGCTCGAATGGCGCGGACGGCGAACGGCGCCGCCACGGCAGCAGACGCTCGGCGCGACACTCGACTGGAGCTTTGGCCTGATTGGCGACAACGAGCGGACCGTGCTTCAGCGGCTCGCCATCTTCGCTGGCCCCTTCACGCTCAAGGGTGCGATGTCGGTCGCGGCGGAGGAGGGAACGCCGGGTGATCGTGTCGTCGATGCGCTGGAGCAGCTCGTGGCCAAGTCGCTGGTGTCGGCGCAGCCCGATGGCGCATCGCGACGCTATCGCCTGCTGGATGCCACGCGCGCCTATGCCATGCAGAAGCTGGTCGACGCAGGCGAAGCGGCGGCGATCGCGCGCCGTCACACGGCCTATGTTCAGCGCACGCTCGAAGCCGGCTTGGCGGAACAGGGCGACCAGGCTTCGCGCCTGCAGGCGCGCGCGAGCCTGCTCGCAGATGCTCGTGCGGCGTTGGAATGGAGTTTTGCCAACCACGACGGTGCCGCCCTGCGCGTGCCGCTCGCCGGCAGCGCCGCAAGGCTGTTCGTCGAGCTCAATCTGCTGAACGAGGCGCGCATCTGGTCGGGCCGCGCGCTCACGATGCTCGACGATGCCAACCAGGGCGGTAAATGTGAGCTCGAGCTCCAGTCGACGCTCGGCCACGCCTTTATGTTCACGGAGCGCAACAGCGAGCAGGCCGAGGCCGCACTGCGGCGCGGGCTGGAGATCGCGGAATCGCTCGACGATCACGCCAATGCGTTCAGGCTGCTGTCGCGGCTGAACATGTTCTATCGCCGCACCGGCGACTACAGGCACCTCGTGCCGACCGCACGCCAGGCCGAGCGCATCGCCCGCCAGATCGGCGACACCGCGGGGATCGCAGGCAGCAAGGCACTTCTCGGCGTGTCCTATCATCTCGCCGGCGACCAGGCCGAGGCGCAGGCCCATCTCGACGAAGGCGTGCGCGACGACGCCGCGCTGCGCGGAACGGAGCCCGGGCATTTCGCCTATTCGCGCACGCCGCAGATTCCGCTCGCGCGGGTGCTGTGGCTACGCGGCTTCCCCGACCGCGCACTCGATTGCGTCCGCCCGCTCGTCGGCGCCGCCGCGCCGCGCGATGTGGTGATGCATTGCATCGCGCTGTGCTGGTCATCCTCGGTGTTCGGCTGGGTCGGCGACTGGGCCGCCGTCGAGACGATGACGGGACGCCTCGCGACCCATGCGAATTTGCACGGGCTCGCGCCGTACGAAGCCGTCGCGAGCGGCTTTCGCGCGCAGACCATGATCGCCCGCGGCGAGGTGGCCGACGGTGTCGATTTGCTGCGGAGCGCGCTGCCGCGCCTGCATGCTGATCGCTACGAGCTCTACGCATCCGCGTTCGCCGCAGACCTGTCGCAAGGACTGGCGGCGCTGGGACGGTTGACGGAAGGGTTGCAAGTCCTGCACGCGACGATCGCTCGCGTCGAGCAGGGCGGCGGAGGTTTTGACATGCCCGAGCTCCTGCGCCGGCGCGGCGACCTCGAGGCGCGGACCGGTGATCTCGGGGCCGCCGAAGCGAGCTTTGCCGCATCGCTCGCGCTGGCCGAGCAGCAGGGCGCGTTGTCCTGGCGATTGCGGACCGAGATGTCGCTTGCGGCGCTTCGGCTTCAGCAGGGCATCAAGAATCCGCTCGACGATCTCGCCGCAACCTATGCGCGGTTCTCGGAAGGATTCGAGACGGCGGATTTGAAGGCCGCACGGCTCGTGCTGGACGAGGCATCTGCCTGACAAGGCTCAGTCGAACCGGAAATCCGCGAGATCGATCGACACCATCAGCTCGTCACGCAGCGGCATCAGATCGTCGCCGCGCAGATAGATGCGCCGGCGGGTCGGGAGCCTGAAGCCGTCAACGGTGACGGGATCGGATACGTACTGAGCTGCCGGAAAATTGCCGGCGATCTCGACCCGGTAATCATGCCGGCGGATGAGCATGTCGGGGCCAAAATAGAAATCCTGCTCGGCGCTGTGGCTCGCGATCACGGCCGGGAAGGTCGCCCGCAATCCGCGCCAGACCTCCGCGCCCTCGCGCCAGGGTGCGATCTCCCGGACTTCGAACCCGTCCGCCGCCAGCAGGAACGGCGCAGTCATGTAGGTCCAGAGCGCGTAGCCGTTGAAATAGGCGCGATGCAGCGGATCCCAATGCGTGCGCATATCGTGCCGCGCGAACGAGCCGCGCGGATTGTTGCGCTCCGCGACGACGTGGCCGTCCGCAGCCACGATGGCGATCCGCTCCGGGCTGAAGTCGGTGCGCTGGCCGGGCTTGCCGAACGGCTCCACGGAAGCCCGCTCACGATGCAGCTCGATCCGCATCGTCCGCGGCGCCTGGTCCTGATCGACGCCCTTCAATATCCAGAGGTCGCCGCCCGTCACGATCGTGGCGGTGAGTCGCTCGTGGGCATTCCATCGATCGAGCCCGCCATGGGCCTCGATCGCATTCGCCAGCAGCGGAATCATCCGGCCGTTTCCTCTCGCATCGTTGGTGTCGCCCCAATAGAGATACCCCCGTGCGCAGACGATCGCCCGTTAAGCGTTGTTAAGTGCCGTTGGCCGGCCCGGCGCCTAGGCTTCGGCCATGACGTCCAGCACCGCGTCGGCAAAGGCCTTCGGCGCCTCTTGCGGCAGATTGTGGCCGATACCGCCCTTGATGGTCCGGTGCGAATAACGCCCGGAGAATTTCTTCGCATAAGCGGACGGTTCCGGATGCGGCGCGCCGTTGGCATCACCCTCCATGGTGATGGTAGGCACGGCGATCACGGGCGCTTGCGCCAGCCGTGCCTCGTCGTCGGCGTATTTCGGTTCGCCTTCGGCGAGGCCGAGCCGCCAGCGATAATTATGGATCACGATCGCCACATGGTCCGGATTGTCGAACGCCTTCGCGCTGCGGTCGAAGGTGGCGTCGTCGAAATGCCATTGGGGCGACGCGAGCTGCCAGATCAGCTTGGAGAAATCGTGACGGTACTTGTCATAGCCCTCGCGGCCGCGCTCGGTCGCGAAATAGAACTGGTACCACCATTGCAGCTCGGCCTTCGGCGGCAGCGGCATCTTGCCGGCCTGCTGGCTGCCGATCAGATAGCCGCTCACCGACACCGTCGCGTTGACCCGCTCCGGCCAGAGTGCAGCGATGATGTTGGCGGTGCGCGCACCCCAGTCGAAGCCGGCAATCGTCGCCCTGTCGATTCCGAGCGCGTCCATCAGGGCGACGATGTCGGCCGCGATCGCCGCCGGCTGCCCGTTCCGCATCGTCGAGTCGGAGAGGAAACGCGTGCTGCCGTAGCCGCGCAGGTAAGGCACGATCACGCGACGGCCGGCCGCGGCGAGCAGCGGTGCGACATTGACGAAGGCGTAGATGTCATAGGGCCAACCATGCAGGAGGATCACGGGCGGGCCATCCGCGGGACCCGCCTCGGCATAGCCGACGTTGAGGAGGCCGGCGTCGATCTGTTTCAGGGACGCGAACGAGGTGTTGGCGACGGGCTTGACGACGGTGGCGGACTTCGCCGGTTTCGCCGTAGCCGTCGTGCTCAGCGCAAGCTGGGTCGCGGCGAGTGCCATCGCAGCCCTGCCGACGAAACGACGTCGTTCGTGGCTGATGTTGTCGGTCATACGTGCCTCCTGTGGTCGGTGCAGTGTGCAAGTCGCCGTCAGCCCTTGTGCCCGTCCAGACGCGCAAGGAAGTCGCGGACCAGCGTAGCGATCTCGTCGGTCGCCTCGTCGAGCGCGAAATGGCCGGCTTCGAGGATGTGGACCGCCGCATCCGGCACATCGTCGCGATAGGCCGAAGCGCCGGCGACGGTGAATGACGGATCGTATTTGCCCCAGACCACCAGCGTCCGCGGCCGCGCCTTGCGCAGCCACTCCTGCCATTTCGGATAGGAGGCGACGTTGGTCCGGTAATCCAGGAACAGCGCGGTCTGGATCTCGGCCTGCCCCGGACGCGTCAGGAATGCGTATTCGTCGGTCCAGGTGTCAGGGTCGTAGCGCTCGGGGTGCGGGCTGGAGCCGAGGTGCCGCTGGCGCGTCGCGGCCAAGGATGTGAAGTTGGCCTTGAGCGCCTCGAGCTCATGCGCCGGATCAGCCCAGTACTTGCGACGCGCTTCCCAGAGCGGGCTCAGTCCCTGTTCATGCGAGACGGCATTCTGGATCATGATGGCGCGAACGCGCTCTGGATGCGCCAGCGCCATGCGGAAGCCGACCGGGCCGCCATAGTCCTGCATGAACAGCACGTAGTTGGTCAGGCCGAGCTTGTTCGTCAGCTCGCCCATCACGCCGGCGATGTTGTCAAAAGTGTAGGTGAAGTCGGACGGCGGCGGCTCGCTGCTGTTGCCGAAGCCGGGATAATCAGGCGCGATCAGGTGATATTTGTCGGCGAGCAGTGGCAGCAGGGGTTCCCACATCCGCGACGAGGATGGGAAACCATGAAGCAGCAGCACGGTCGGCGCATCGGCGGGCCCGGCCTCGCGGTAGAAGATGTTGAGACCCCCGATATCGATCGTGTGATAACTGATCGAGCGTCGGCTCGACCGCAGATCCTGTGCCGAGGCCTGCACGGTCACGCAGGCCAGCGCGGCCGAGAGGGCGAAGGTAAGCCAATTCATGATCGTGGCCTCTCTGAGGGATACCGTGGCGTCGAGAGGCGTCATCGTAGGCGCCTCTCGAGATGTGGCATCCAGGATTTACGAAGCCCTCGCCAGCGGCTTGCCCTTCAAGGCGGCGAGCAGCGTCTGCGCGGCCGGGCCCGAGGAGTGCGGATTCTGTCCCGTGATGAGTTGGCCCGCGCTGACGACGTGTACGCCCCAGTTCGCCGTTTTCGAGAAGACCGCGCCCAGCTTCAACATCTCGTCCTCGACCAGGAACGGCACGACATTGGTCAGGCCCACGTCCTCTTCCTCGCCGTTGGTGAAGCCGGTGACTTCCTTGCCCTCGACCAAAGGCTTGCCATCGGGCGTCTTGACGTGGCGCAGCGCGCCGGTCGAGTGGCACACCACCGCGATGGTCTTGCCGGCGGCGAGGAAGGATTCGATCAGCTTGACCGAGTTCTTGTCTTCGGCGAGGTCCCACATCGGGCCATGACCGCCGGGATAGAACAGCGTGTCGAAGTCTTCCTGCTTGACGCTGTCGAGGCGCACCGTCTTGTCGAGCTGGGCTTCAGCGGCAGCGTCCGCCTCGAAGCGCAGCGTCAGGTCGGTGCGGAACTCGGGCTCGTTGCTCTTTGGATCGAGGGGCGGCCGGCCGCCCTTGGGCGAAGCGAGTGTGATCTCCGCGCCGGAATCCTTGAACACGTAGTAGGGGGCGGCGAGCTCCTCGAGCCAGAACCCGGTCTTGCGTCCGGTATTGCCGAGCTGGTCGTGGGAGGTGAGAACCATAAGAATCTTCATGACGATCTCCTTGAGTGCGTTCGCTGTAATGACGCATCCCCTCGTGGTGGAGGTGCGACGGTCTCGGTCTCGTTCGAGCACGACACTTGTTCGTTGCTCGTGAGCCCGATCCTGCACCCAAGGCCGCGTGTTAGCTCGTTATGTATTGTTAGGCGTTGAGAGCAACGGTTCCAGCTCTCGCGCGTCGCCACCGCTACTCGAACACCGCGTCGAATATCTCGACGTCCATCAGCACGGGCTTGGCGATCACGCTTCCATCAGGCCGCAGCGTCTGCGCTCGCCGCAATGTGGGCACGACGATGCCGCCGAAGCTGTCATGGGCCCAGGAATAATGTGCGACCTTGGTTCCGAACAGATCGTGATCCGTCCGCCGTTGCAGCGCGTTCTCGTCGAAGTAGAAGATCTGCTCGGGCGCGAGCGTGATCAGGTTCGGCGGAAACTGCGCGCGCAGCCGCCGCCACGTGTCAGCGTTTTCGCGCCACGGCGGAAGCTCCTCCGTGACGACGTCGGGATGGGCGAGCAGAAATGGGTTGGTCAGATAGTTCCAGATCGCAACGCCGCAGAAGAAGACGAGGTGCAGTTCGTCCGCGAGCGCAGGCGAGCCGGTCTCGGGAAATGCAAGGCTCGGGTTATTCCAGGTGCGCAGCACCTCACCCTCGAGGCTCTCGATCGTGATCGCGTCGGGCTGAAAGCAGCCGGAGTGTTCACCCCCGGTGATGCCGGTGAAGCGGACCGACTGGGCGCGGGTCGAGCCCTCCGCCGTCACGTCCTTGAATTCGCTGGCATGTCCGGCGCTGGAGAACAACGAGCCGCCGACGGAAAGGTGGAGCGTGAATCGGTTCAAGCTATTCCAGCGGGCCATCCCGCCGCTGGCATCAATCACATCGTCAAGGAGCGCCATGTCCCGCCATATCCACCGTGAAGTGCCGCCACCATGGCGGGGCGGATGCGGCTTGGCATGTTAGAAGTTGTTAGGAGTTGCGAGCAGGTGCTTGGGCGGTATCCCGTTGAAGATACTGTCAATTCAGCGCGCTCAGGAGATCCCTGGCCGCCACGAGATCACGGGTCTGGAGGCCTTCCTGGTACCGCGCGACGAGCGGGGCGAGCAGGGCGCGTGCTTCGCCCGCTTGTCCGGCCTGGTGCCGGAGCCGGCCGAGGCTGATCGCCCCCCGCAGCTCCCAGCCGAGCGCGCACTGCCGGCGCGACAGATCGAGCGATTTCCGGAAGCAGCGCTCGGCCTCCGCGGCGTTGCCTGACCGGACGAGGATGTCGCCCTTGACCCTGAGCATCTCCGGCATGTCGAAGGATTCGCCATGATCTGGAATCTGCGCAATGGCCTCATTGATCGTGCGCAGGGCCTCGTCCGGCTGGTTTTCCGCCACGAGGCCCTCCGCCAATGCCGTCGCAAATACCGTCGTCATGATCCGGTGCCGCGTCGCGTACAGCGTGGCCTGGCTGCGGCGAAGATGCTCTATCCCGCCCGCGATGTCGCCGCGGCGAAGCATGAGCTCGCCCTTCTGGCCGATGCCGACGGCGTGATAGGGACCGAGGAAGTGCCGCGCCGAATGGTCGATCAGTCGTTCGATCAGGATTTCGGCATTGGCCCAGTCGCCGACCCAGAGGAACACGTAGATCGTCCAGATCAGGGAGATGCCGAGGGTGAGCGGTTGTTCCAGCAGTTCGGCCTCGCGAACGGTATATCTCGCCGCCTCGATCGCGCGATCGGGCCGGCCGGTGAGCCAGAGCCCGCGCGCCAGCGCGACCAGCGCGACGATGCGGTCGTCATAACCGAGATGCCCGATGTTCAGCCGCTGCGAGCCGGGATTGTGCACCATCGCGCTCTCACAGAACTGCACGGCCTTGTCCTGATTGCCGATCAGATGGTGCGCGACGCCCAGCATCCATTCCACGTTCAGCGCGGCGGCTGGATCATTCAGCTTGCGTGCAACGCTCTCGCCCTGCTCGCCGGTGCCGAGCGCGCCATGAAAATCCCCGACCCTGGTCAGGTAGATGTGCAATCCGCGCAGCAGCCAGAGCTGCCAGTGCAGATCCTCGAGATCCCGCGCAAGCTGAAGACTGCGTGTGAACGCCGACCGGACCGCTTCGGTATTGCCCTGCGTGAACATCACGGAGACGCCGAGCGCGGCCTGCAACGTCATCTCCTGGCGGCGGTCGATCGAATTCGTATCGAGAGAGACCAGCGCCTGCTGCGTCCAGCGATAGCACTCCGTCAGCAATGTCAGTTCGAGGAAAAACTGGGCCGCCGAAGCCGCCAGATCCACGCCGATCGTCCGGTCGGCGCCATCCGAAAAGCTCCAGGTCAGCGCGGCCCTGACATTGGGCAAATGGTCGGCATAGGGAAGGAAGCCGCCCGCGGTCTGCATGCCCGTGGATTTGAGCGCGATGTCGCGCAGGAAGTCGCGGAAATATTCGGCGTGAGCGCGCGCGACACGGGGCGCTTCGCCGTTCTCGACGAGCTTCGCGCCGACGAAGGCGCGGGTGGTGTCGAGCAGACGATAGCGCAGCCGCCGCTCCGCAGGCGAGGTTGCGATCAGCGATTTGGAGAGCAGGTTCGAGATCGCCTCGACCGCCTCGGGCTCGCTGATGCCCTGGCTGGACGCAACGGCGAGCGCGGCCTCCATCGTGAATGGCCCGACGAACACCGACAATCCGCGCAGCGTCGCGCTTTCGGCTGCCGGCAACAAATCATAGCTCCAGGCGAGCGCGGCGCTCAGGGTCTGGTGCCGCGGGATCGCGGTGCGGCGCCCCCGCCACAGCAGCGAGAAGCGGCTGTCGAGCAGCGAGGCGGTCCCGGCAATCCCATAGGCGTTCACGCGTCCGGCGGCGAGCTCGATCGCGAGCGCGATGCCGTCCAGTCGCCGGCAGATCTCGGCGACAAGCGGTGCATCCTCCTCACTCAGTTCGAATTCGCCCAGGCTCTCGGCAATGCGTTCCACGAAGAGCTGGCTTGCGGGATAGGCAAGGATGTCGGCGATGCCGAGCCCGTCGCGCTGGGGCGGGCAGTCCAGCGGAAACAACCGGTGGACGCGTTCGCCTTCGGTGCGAAAGGATTCGCGGCTGGTCGCGAGAATATGCAGCTCGGGCGCTTCCTGGACGATGTGCTCGGCCAGGGGCGCGAGCTCGTCGATGATGTGCTCGCAGCTGTCGAAGATCAGCAGCATCCGACGGTTGCGCAGGACCGTCAGCAGGCCCGGCATTGGGTCCTCGGAATTGACGGTCAGGCCGAGCGTGGTGGCGATGGTGCTTGGAACGAGCCTGGCATCCGTCAGCGCGCCGAAATCAACGAAGTCGACCTGTCCGTCGAAGGCCTGGAGTTCGCGATGCGCGACGGCGAGCGCGACGGAAGTCTTACCAATCCCGCCGGGGCCGACAATTGTCACGAAGCGATGCTGCGCAAGCTCGGTGGAAATCCGCTCGACCGCGTCGTCCCGTCCAATCATCCTGGCAAGCGGCGGGGGGAGTATGTGAGGCGACGGGACGGCCGGGCCTGTCCGCGTCTCCGACGATTCGGACCGGACCAGCGGGCCCGTGAAGCAATAGCCACGGCCGGGCACATTGACGACATAGCGGGAGCCTTCGCCGGCATCGCCCAGGGCCTTGCGTAGCGTCGTGATGTGGAAGCGCAGGCTGCCTTCATCGACCGTCACGTCGGCCCAGACGCGCTTGATCAACTCACGCTTGTCGATGACCTCGCCGGCGCGCTCGACGAGAAAAATGAGGATGTCGAGTGCGCGGCCGCCGAGGTGAAGCGGAGCGCCGTCCTTCTCGAGCAGGCGCGACCTCGCGTACAGCCGGAATGGCCCGAAGGAAATCGCCGCATCCTGGTCGTTAGTGTCCACCACGCGCCAATGAATCCAGTGAAGGGGCTGTTGTCCGCATCCTGATCTAGCAGAACGAGGTCATGAGTAAACTGGTCGAAAGTGGCGAAATCGCGCGGCAAATCAGCCGGCCACACAAGGACTATGCGTGACAAATTTCGCTTAAACGCGAGCGGCTTGCGAAGCGAACGGGACGACCCGTCAGCGTGCTTGACCGTCGAGAGGACAGTCTGGCCGCCAACTTGTGATGCCGCCGATCATAACAAAATCTTGCAACGTCTAACGAGCAAAACGCGCGCGACGCATCCAGTATACGCTTCGAGTTAGGTCCTAGGTCCAACGGGGAGGCTATCATGTCCGCTATCGGCTTGGAGACGAGCGACCATTTCTTTCGTTCTCAACACATTGCCAGCCCTGATGATCAGTCGCGTGATTGGGAACTCGTGCTGCGAGAATCCCACCATCGGATGAAGAACACCCTGACGCTGCTGGGTGCGTCAGTCCGCCGCGACTTCTCGCGGCCGGGCACCAGGGATATGTCGGGCGCGGTGGACCGGTTCGAGCAACGCATCGTCGCGTTCGGTAGGCTCTATCAGCTTTTGTCCGATAGTGACAGCCTGACCGCCGTCTCCGTCGAGGCCTTCTTCGAAAACCTGTGCGAGGCGCTCTCCGAGGCAGTGCTGGAACCGGCCGGGATCCGCTGCGAGGCAGCGATCGAGAGCGGGGCGCTGCCGGCATCGCAGTGTCATCGGCTGGCCTTGATGCTGACGGAGCTGGTCACGAATGCAGCCAAACATGCCTTCCCAAACAAGAACGATGCGCTGATCCGCATCGAAATGGCCAACCGCGACGACGCCTGGCTCTGCACGGTGGCTGACAACGGCATCGGCGCGACCGGTCCGCTTCAGGGCACCGGCAGCCGCATCCTTGAAGGGCTCGCACGCAGTATCGACGCGCGGTTGCAGGGCGAGGCGGGCCGGGGCGGCACGCGCGTGACGATCGTGATGCCCGCTGCCGCTTGAAGCTCGCTTCAATTTCAACTCAGGGAGTTCGACATGGCCACCACCGAAATCGACCGCGACGCCGCGGCGAGGTCTCCGAATACGTCTTCGACATCGCGTAGCGTTGATCTGAAGCTCGAGATCGTCGTCATCCCCGTGTCGGATGTCGACCGCGCCAAGGCGTTCTACACACGCCTCGGCTGGCGATTGGACGCCGATTTTGCCTCAGGTGACGAATGGCGCGTGATCCAGTTCACGCCGCCGGGGTCGGCCTGTTCGGTAATCTTCGGCAAGAACGTCACACCGGCAGCGCCAGGTTCGGCGCGCGGGCTGTACCTGATCGTCTCCGATCTGGCGGCCGCGCGACAGGAGCTGCTCGACCGCGGCATCGTGGTGAGCGAACCATTCCATGGTGCGGGCGACGTTCACGCCGGTCCGGACGAGCCGTATCTGTTCGGCAGCGTCCGGGTCAGCGGTGTTGACCCGAAGCGCGGCAGCTACAGCTCGTTTGCCTCGTTCAGCGATCCCGACGGCAATGGCTGGCTGTTCCAGGAGGTCACGACGCGACTGCCTGGACGCATCGCGGGTGACGGCACGACGTTTGCCTCGACGGCCGATCTGGCCGCAACCCTGCGGCGTGCCGCTGTCGCGCATGGTGAGCACGAGAAGCGTACCGGCGGACACGACGAGAACTGGGCGGACTGGTACGCCGACTACATCGTCCGCGAGCAGGCCGGTCAACCGCTGCCCTCCTGAGTTGTAGTGAACTCATCTCTTGAATTCACTGACAGGGCGCGCGCCGGCTGAACTCGTCGCGCGCCGTGTCGCTTCTGCATCGCGCGTATCGTCATCGTCGCTCGCTCTCTCTCTCTCTCTCTCTCTCTCTCTCTCTTGCATCCCCCGGACTCGCAACGGCTAACGCAGCCTAACAACCGATAACGAGCAAATTGCCAGGACCTGCGCCAATCTCTGTTCACGACGAAACAACGCGTCGATTTCGAATTCGGTTGGCGTCACCGACCAGAGCAAGGGAGATCCGACATGACCACGCAAGCACGAGCCGACATTCTCAATCCCGACCGCCGTCAATTGCTGAGCCAGGCCGCAATGACCGCGGTCGCCGCCAGCGTGGCGAGCCTGCTGCCGCTGCGTCCGGCAAAGGCCGCTGCAAGCGGCGCCATCCGTCCGTTCCGAGTCAGCGTGCCCGAGGAAGATCTGCTTGACCTCCGCCGCCGCCTCGCAGCGACACGCTGGCCGGATCGTGAGATCGTCGCCGACCAATCGCAGGGCGTGCAGCTCACGACGCTCCAGCAGCTCGTGCGGTACTGGCAGAACGACTACGACTGGCGCAAGATGGAAGCGCGGCTGAACGCCTTGCCGCAATTCGTCACCGAGATCGACGGCGTCGACATCCACTTCATTCACATCCGCTCCCGCCACGAGAACGCGCTGCCGATGGTCGTCACGCACGGCTGGCCCGGCTCGATCATCGAGCAGATGAAGATCGTCGGCCCGCTCACCGATCCCACCGCGCATGGTGCGAAGGCTGCGGATGCATTCGACCTGGTGATCCCCTCGCTTCCGGGCCACGGCTTCTCCGGCAAGCCGACGGAGCTCGGCTGGGATCCGCAGCGTATCGCGCGTGCCTGGATCGTGTTGATGCAACGCCTCGGCTACAACCGCTACGTGGCGCAGGGCGGCGATTGGGGCAATGCCGTTACCGAGCAGATGGCGGTGATCGCACCGCCGGAGCTGCTCGGCATTCACACCAACATGCCCGCCACCGTTCCCGACGACATCGCCAAGGCGCTTCAGCCGGGCGGGACGCGGCCGTCGAACCTCTCGGCCGACGAGCGCATTGCCTACGACCAGCTCGATGATTTCTACAGGCATGGCCTCGGCTATGCGATCGAGATGTCGAACCGGCCGCAGACGCTCTATGGCCTCGTCGATTCGCCGGCCGGCCTTGCGTCCTGGATGCTTGATCACGACGCACGCAGTGCTGCGATGATTGCGCGGGTGTTCGACGGCAAGACCGAGGGCCTGTCGCGGGACGACGTGATCGACAACATCACGCTGTACTGGCTCACCAACACCGCGGTCTCGTCGGCGCGGCTCTACTGGGAGAACAAGCTGGTGTTCTTCGCGCCCAAGCACATCAAGATCCCGGTCGCCGTCAGCGTGTTCCCTGACGAGATCTATGCCGCGCCGCGCAGCTGGGCCGAGAAGGCCTATCCGAAGCTGATGCACTACAACCGCCTCGACAAGGGCGGCCACTTCGCGGCCTGGGAGCAGCCCGCGCTGTTCTCTGCGGAAATGCGCACCGCGTTCCGCCCGCTGCGCCAGTCGATCTGAACCGAGCAGGGGACGCGCGCTGCCGTGCGTTCCCTTTTCGAACACACATATCAGGAGTGCCAACAATGGACCGCCCCGTACAGATCTTCACCACCGAGGACATTCGTCTGGAGCGCCGCCTGCCGACATACTGGCGCGTCACCTTCGACATGCCGCCGGTGAACATCTTCGGCCCAAAACACCTTCCACTGCTCAACGACATCATCACCGCGATCGAGACCGATCCGGATGTGAAGGTGGTCGTATTCGCCAGCGCCGTCGAAGGCTTCTTCATCACGCATTACGACTTCCTGGCGCCGCTTGAGGACTCGCTTCGCGTTCCACCCGGGCCGACCGGCCTTGAGGCGCTGCCCGACATGCTGGTGCGCCTCAGCCGCGCGCCGGTCGTCTCCATTGCCTCGATCCGGGGCCGTGCCACCGGGGTCGGCAGCGAGCTCGCGCTGGCGAGCGACATGCGCTTTGCCAGCCGCGAGAAGGCGATCCTGTCGCAATGGGAGGTCGGCGCGGGACTCGTGCCCGGCGGCGGGCCGATGGCGCGGTTGCCGCGGCTGATGGGCCGAGGCCGTGCGCTCGAAGTGTTGCTCGGTGCCGATGACATCCACGGCGATCTCGCCGAGCGTTACGGCTACGTGAACCGTTCGCTGCCGGATGCCGAGCTCGACGGCTTCGTCGAGGCGCTCGCCATGCGCATCGCGTCGTTCGACAAGGAGGCCATCGCCGAGACCAAGCGTCTCGTCGATGTTGCGAGCCTGCCACCGGATGACGAGATCAAGCCGGAGTGGGACGCGTTCCTGGCCGCGCTCGGCCGTCCCGCCAGCCAAACCCGTATCAAGGCGTTGATGGCGCGCGGCTTCCACCGCGCCGGCGACGTCGAGAACCGGTTGGGCTTCCATGTGGGTCAAATCAGCGGCTAACGGAACCGCTGTGGCGTTCGGCCGGTTGGAGGGGTGACAGGCGGTCGTGCCAATGTCGCTTTCCTCCGCTACCGAGCGCCGGTGCCAAAAACCAACCTGAAAACCAACAAGGAGAATTGAGATGATCCGCAAGGCAACAGCAGTCTGGAAGGGCACCGGTCGCGACGGCACCGGTCATCTGTCGAGCGAATCCGGCGTGCTCGCCGGGACGCCCTATTCGTTCAAGACCCGCTTCGAGAACGAGAAGGGCACCAATCCCGAGGAGTTGATCGCTGCGGCCCATGCCGGTTGCTTTACCATGGCGCTGGCCTTCGGCCTTCAGCTCGCCGGCTTCACGCCGGACGAGCTGTCGACGGAAGCCGCCATCACGCTCGAGCCGGAAGGCAAGGGCTTCAAGATCAGCAAGTCGGCACTGACGCTTCGCGCCAAGGTGCCGAACCTTGATGACGCAGGTTTCGCCAAGATCGCCGGCGAGGCCGAGAAGAACTGTCCGGTGTCGAAGGTGCTCAACGCCGCGATCACGCTCGACGCCAAATTGACCTGATCGAACACAGGGAGCGGTGCCATGTCCCGCCAAGATCTGTCTCGTCAAGATCTGCCTCGCCAGCATCAGCCGGACGAAGACAGGTTCCGGGCGATTTTGCCCGAGGACATCGCTTGGCAACCGTTCCCTGCGTTCCCGCCGGGCGCGCGGCTGGCCGTGATGGTCGGCCATCCCAGCGAACCCGGACCTTACGTGGTCCGGGTGAAGGTCCCCGGTGGCACAAAATTGATGCCGCACAAGCATCCGGAGGACCGCATCTACACGGTCATGTCGGGTGTGTTCTACATCGGGCTCGGCGAGCGGTTTGATGGCGACCAGGTGAAAGCCTATCCGCCGGGCAGCGTCATCGTGCTGCCCGGCGAGACCTGGCATTTTCACTGGGCGAAGTCCGGCGAATACGTCACACAGGTCTCCGCCATCGGGCCGCTGGGCCTCGAATATCACGATGACCATGATGACCCGCGCTTGCATCCGGCAGCGGACAAGCGCTGACTATCTCGACGAAACGAATGGAGTATCAGATGACGACAGAGCGCGCAGTTTTGGCCGGAGGCTGTTTCTGGGGCATGCAGGATCTGATCCGCAGGCAACCGGGGGTGATCTCCACCCGTGTCGGTTACACTGGCGGGCAGGTGAAGAACGCCACCTATCGCAATCACGAGGGCCACGCCGAGGCGATCGAGATCATCTTCAATCCCGCGAAGACGAGCTTCCGGACCATGCTGGAGTTCTTCTTTCAGATCCATGATCCCACCACGCTCGACCGCCAGGGCAATGATCGGGGCACGAGCTACCGCTCGGCAATTTTCTATACCAGCGACGAGCAGAAGAGAGTGGCCGAAGACACCATCGCCGATGTCGAGGCGTCAGGTCTCTGGCCCGGCAAGGTGGTGACCGAGGTTGCGCCCGCAGCTGAGTTCTGGGAAGCCGAGCCGGAGCATCAGGATTATCTCGAGCGCTATCCCGATGGCTACACCTGCCACTTCATCCGGCCCGACTGGAAGCTGCCAAGGCGCGCGGCCGCGGTGGGAGGCTAGCCGGTTTGTCGCGTACGGCCGCCGAGGGCCTTTTGACGAGGAGTGCAAATGTGCGAACTCCCCTCATCGTACGACCACGAGCATTCCTCGCGGCTTAATGCGCCTGCGGCCGGCGTCGGCAGATCACAGTCACCGCCTTGCGGGCAATCTCCCCCAGCTCGGCGCGGCGTGCGCCGGCGCGGGCGCGGATGGCGATCGTCTGCATCGTGGCGGCGGCAAGGATCGCGAGTGCAGCCGGATCGGCCTCGCGATCCAGCTCGCCCTTGTCCTGCGCCAGGCGAAAGCGGGCCTCGAAATCGGCATCGATCGCGCGCAGTCCCGTCGCAACGCTGCTGCGGATCGCCGCATCCTCGGCGACTTCGGTCACCGCGGTACCGACCACGAAGCAGCCGCGCGCTGATCCCTTGCCGGAAAAGTAGATCGACAGCGCCGCGTCATAGGCCAGCATCAGCGCTTCGTCCAAGGGATGGTCCCCTGCGAGAGCCTCGCGCGTTGCCGCGAGGCTGATCTCCCAATAGCGCGCCAAGGCCTCGAGATAGAGCGCGTGCTTGTTGCCGAACACCGCGTAGAGGCTCGGTGGGCTCATGCCGGTCGCGGCCGCGACCTTGTCCAGGGACGTGCCGGAATAGCCCGTCCTCCAGAACGTTTCCGTGGCCCGCTTGAGGGCCGTCTCAGTGTCGTAGGCGGGTGGCCGTCCCCGGCGCGCCGGGCCCGTCTCGCTCTTTTTCCGTGCCATGTCGTCCGAACCTGGTTGCCATGTTCCACACGTATATTTGTATGGATCGTTATAAAAATCAATGGTCGCGCGGCTTGATCCTCACATCGGGGTACAATATTTGTAACGAACGTTATTAAATGAGATGAGGACGCGGACGATGGGTTTGAACTTTGCGCCAATCGCCGGCTGGCTGGGCGATCGCAGCTTCCGCGGGAGCGAAGCTGCGGCGCCGTTGTTCGGAGCGGATCTTGCGAGGCGGCTGCGCCGGCCCCTGATGCTGGTGGTGCCGGCCGCGGCTGCCGTGTTCGGCGCCTTTATGTATCTGGCGCAGGAACAATATGTCTCGACCGACGATGCGTTCGTGCGCGCCGCGAAAGTCACCATCAATGCGCGGGTGTCGGGCCAGGCGGTCGAGATCGCCGTGCGCGACAATGAGCGTGTCCGGCAGGGCCAGGTCCTGTTTCGAATTGACCCGGAGCCCTACCAGATCGCCGTCGATCAGGCCGAGGCCCGGCTCGGCAGCGCGCGGCTCCAGATCGACTCCCTCAAGGCGACCTACCGCCAGCAGCAGGCGGAACTGCAATCGGCGAAGGACTCGGCCTCTTTCGACGAGCGCGAGTTCGACCGCAAGAGAATGCTGGTCGCCTCCGACTTCACGCCGCGCGCGGTCTACGAGCGGGCCGAGACCGATCTCAAGGTCGCGCGCCATCGGATGGCATCGATCGAACAGCAGATCGCCAATACGGTCGTCGCGCTCAACGGCGATCCCGATATCGATGTCGACCGCCATCCGACAGTCCGCGCGGCCAGGGCGCAGCTCGATCGCGCGCGGCTCGATCTCTCCTACGCCACGGTGAGGGCTCCCGACGACGGTATCGTGACCAAGGTCGACGATCTGCAAATCGGTGGTTTCGTCAACGCAGGCGCGCCCACGTTCTCACTGATGTCGAGCCGGGACGTCTGGATCGAGGCGAATTTTCGTGAGACGGGCCTGACCCACATGCGGCCGGGCCAGGAGGCGACGATCGACGTCGACGCCTATCCGGATCGAAAATTCAAGGCGCATATCGTCAGCATGAGTCCCGGCACCGGGTCGGACTTCTCGATCCTGCCACCGGAGAATGCGACCGGGAACTGGGTCAAGGTCGTCCAGCGGCTGCCGGTGCGCCTCGAGCTCGACGATCCCGATCCGACCCGGCCACTGTTCTCCGGCATCAGCGTGACGGCGCGGGTCGACACCGGCCATCGTCGCAACTGGCTGCATCTGCTCCAGGCTGCGCTTGCGACGGAGGTCAAATGAAATGAGTACGCCCCTCCCATCGACCGCGACCGGCGGTCATCATGCAATCTCGGCGGCCGCCCTGATGGCGACCTACATGCAGGCCGTCAACATTTCGATACCGAACGCCGCGCTGCCGCACATCCAGGCCACGCTCTCGATGGCCAATGACGAGGTCGGCTGGGTGTTCTCCTCGTATATCGCTGCAAGCGCCGTGACCATGTCGATCACGCAATGGCTCGCGGGACGCTACGGCCGCAAGGCGGTCTATCAGACAGCCCTTGCCGTCTTCACGCTTGGTCTTGTCCTCGACACGCTGGCGACGACGTCGATCCAGTTCGTGCTGGCGCGGATTCTCCAGGGCGCGGCGAGCGGACCACTTGCGCCGCTCTCAATGGCGATTCTGCTCGAGGCGACGCCGGCGGCGCGGCAAGCGCGCATGGGCCTGGCATTGACGGTCTGTTCGCTGCTCGGCATCAGCACCGGCCCCGCTCTTGGTGGCTGGCTCAGCGAATATTACGGCTGGCCGTCGACCTTCTATGTCAGCCTGCCCATGACGGCCTTCATCGCCCTGACGATGGCCCTGCTGCTGGGCGAGAAGCGGGCAGAGCGGAGCCAGCCCTTCGACGTCTTCGGCCTAACGACCTTCTCCGCCGGCATGATCGGGCTGCAGATGCTGCTGGATCGCGGCGAGCGCCTCGAATGGTTCGCCTCGACGGAGATCTGGGTCGAAGCGATCGCCTCGGTCCTGGGCTTCTATCTCTTCATTGTGCACGTTCTGACGAAGAAGGAACAGTTTCTCCGCACGGCGCTGTTCAGGGATCGCAATCTCGTCCTCTCGACGGTGATCTCCTTCGCGCTCGGCTTCGTCTTGCTGCCGACATTGGCGTTGACCTCCCCGATGCTGGAGGAGTTGCTCAACTACCCTGTCGACACCACCGGCTACATGACCATTCCACGCGGCGTGGCGCTGGTGGGAGCGCTGGTGCTGACCAGCCTGGTTCCGGGGCAGGTCGACTACCGGCCGTTCCTCATGGGAGGAATGGCGCTGGTGGTCTATGCCAACTGGCTGATGCTCGGTTATTCGCCGACGATGGATTGGCGGCCGGTCGTCGAAGCAGGTTTTCTCCAGGGCGCCGGTCTCGGAATGTTGTTGCCGGCGCTCGTGAGGGCCGCGTTCGGAACGCTCGATCCGAAGCTTCGCCCTGAAGGCGGTGCGCTGATCAACCTGTCGCGCCTCTATGGCAGCACCATCGGCATCGCGGTGGTCCAGCTCTTCTTTTATGCCAACACCCAGGCCGTGCATGTCGCGCTCGCCAAGCATCTCACGCCTTATCGTGTCGCGGCGAATGTCGCGGGCCCGATCGGGAAGCCAGGCCTTGCCGCCCTCAACGGCATGGTCACGCGCCAGGCGGCCACGGTCGCGGTCATCGATCAGTTCGAGATCCTGATGTTCGCCATGCTCGTCGTGATCCCGCTGGTGTTCTTTCTTCGTAAGCCGCGTCCCGTCGGCTAACGCCGGAGAGTCGTGAAATGTGTCCGCAACCTCGATCGCTTCGTCCGCATCGCGCGGCCAGCAGTCAACAAGGAGTATCACCATGACGACCTCCGATTCACTTCGTTACACGAGAATTCCCACGCATGAGGCCGTGACGATTCCCGCAGTCGGATTTGGCACGCTCATTCCGGATCCGCACGTGACCCGGCAGGCCACCAGGGCTGCATTGGAGGCCGGATTTCGACATCTCGATTGTGCCGAGCGCTATCGCAACGAAGCGGCCGTCGGCGATGCGATGCAGGATGCGTTCAAGGCGGGCACGCTTCAGCGCCAGGACCTGTTCGTTACGACGAAGCTATGGAACACCAATCATCGGCCGGAGCGGGTCAGGCCCGCCTTCGACGCCGGTCGCCGGCGGCTCCAACTCGACGAGATCGACTGCTACATCATCCATACCCCCTTTGCCTTTCAACCCGGCGACGAGCAGGACCCGAGGGACGCGAGTGGCCAGGTGATCTATGATTCAGGCGTGACGTTGGCGGAGACATGGGGGGCGCTGGAGCGCCTCGTCGACGAGGGGCACTGCAAGTCGATCGGGCTGTCGGACATCACCTTGGAGAAGCTGCGCGAGATCGTCGAGGTCGCGCGGATCAGGCCCGCCATGGTGCAGGTCGAATCGCATCCGTACCTGCCCGAATTGGAGCTGCTCGACTTCTGTCGCGAGCATGGAATTGTCCTGCAGGCGTTTGCCGCGCTGGGACACGCCATGAAGCCGAACCTCCTCGCTGACCCCGTGATCACCGCCATCGCGGAGCGCCTGCACAAGACGCCGGCCCAGGTCGCCCTGGCCTGGGCCGTCCAGCGCGGCACGGCTTTCCTGACGACCTCGACCAATCCTCGTCGGATCGAGGAAAATCTCGATATTTCGACGCTGCCTGAAGACGCCATGCGGGAGATGCGGGACCACATCACGACGAATGTCCGGTTCAACACAGTGATCGAGACCGGCGTGCCCGGATTCATTCCGCGGGCAGGATGAAGCGAGTGGCGTGGTACGAAGGCCTTCGGCCGGCCTCGTCAAGTCCGGAGTTGCGCGATCAAATCGCGTGCGCTGCGGATATCGGCGATGCCGTCGCCCTCGCTGAACGGCCCGCATGCACGTTCGAGAATTGCCAGGGCCTCTGCATTCTGGCCGGCTCCGATCATGAACCGCGCGAGGCTGATCGCACCGCGCAGTTCCCAGAATCGCGCGCCCTGCTGGTTGGCAATGTGCATGGCCTCGCGAAAGCGCGCCTCGGCGTCCCCCGCATGCCGCGGGCTCTTGAGCAATAACTCGCCCTTGATGCGGATCAGTTCCGGCAGATACCACAGCTCCTGCCGGTCGTTGCAGCGGGTCAGGACGTCCTCGATCACGTCGAGGCCACGGTCGACCTGGTGGGCCTCGCCGGAACACGCGGCGAGTTCGCCGAGCAGCGGAAGAAAGCGCGGCAGGAAACGCGCATCGCCGGCACGATTGAGCTCTTCACGCAGCAGCGGCAGGCCGGTTGCGACGTCGCCACGCCTTACGACGACCGCCGCGTTGAAGGCCCGTGCCCACAGGCCCCACAGCCGGATGGCGTGGCGCTCGGTGTGTTCGAGCAGCTCAATGCCGTGGCGCTCCGCGGCTTCGAAATCGCCGGACCAGAAGGCGATCGGGCAAGCGGCTTGCCCCAGCACGCTGCAGAAAGTCAGCGCGTGGCCGTTGGCGCGACCTTCCTCGATGTTTCGGGCGGCGAGCGCCTGCGCCTGATCGGCGAGGCCCTGAAGCCACAGGATGCGGGCCCGGAAATATTGCGTCGATATCCTGAGGTCGAGCGGGAAGATCTTCGGCTTCTCCGCCAGCACATGCAGCGACGCGTTCACGCGCTCGATGCGCAGCCGTGCGTCGTTCTGATCGCCGAGATAATGCAGCGCCACCGCCATCAGCCGGTCGCCCAGCATGAGGTCGGTCCTGTCCGACGAGTTCGCCGCTGCATTCGCAAACCGGTCGGCGAGCGCACGGGCCTTGCCGAACTGTCCGTTGTTGAACTGGTCGATGCACAAGCCCCAGAGCGCGCGCAGCCTGAAGTCCTTGTCGTCGAGTCTGTCAGCCAGCTCCAGGGTCGTCTCGAGGATCGGACGCGCCTCGCGGGCGCGGCCCTCGCCATACATCAGCGACCAGCCGAGCGCCGATAGGAGTTGCATGCGAATGCGATCGTCGCCGCCGCTGTCGCCGAGCGCGGTGAGCGCCGTCTTGGCGCGCTCGCGGCATTCGGCGAACAGGGACAGGCGGACCCACAGCGTGACGGCAGCCGCCGTCAGCGCGATCCCGAGTGCGGCGTCGCCGTCGGGCCCGAAGGCCCAGTTCAATGCGGCGCGCACATTGTCCAGCTCCGCGCCATAGATGCTCAGCCATTCCGGCAGCAACGTCGATGTATCGGCCTCCGCGCGCTCGAAGAAGTCGCGGAAATGCTCTGCATGACGCCGCGCGAACTGACTGGTCTCACCGAGCTCGTTCAGCTTTCCATGCGCATAGGTGCGTGTGGTGTCGAGCAGGCGATAGCGCAGCGTTCGCGAGGCGGATGGCGAGATCAGCGATTTGGTGACGAGGCTGTCGATCGCCTCCAGCGTTTCGGACGCGCCAAGGCCGTCGCCGGCGGCCACCGCGGCAGCCGCCTCCGGCGCGAAGGGCCCGGCAAAGACCGACAGGCGTCGCAGCGTGGCACTCTCGGCGGGAGGTAGCAGATCGTAGCTCCAGTCGAGCGCCGCGGCGAGCGTCTGGTGTCGTGGCACGGCGGTGCGCCGACCCCGCCACTGCAACGAGAAGCGGCTGTCGAGCAGCGACGCCGTGCCGGCAATGCCATACGCATTGACACGGCCGGCCGCGAGCTCGATCGCGAGCGCGATGCCGTCGAGGCGCCGGCAAATGCTCGCGACGAGCGGTGCCTCTTCCGCGCTGAGCTGGAACGGACCCGAGCTCTGCGCAATGCGCTCGACGAAGAGCTGGGCCGCGGGGTAAGCGAGGACCTCGGCGACATCAAGGTCCTCGCGCTCCGGCGGGCAATCCAGCGGGAACAGGCGGAAAATCCGTTCGCCATCGCTCCGGAACGATTCGCGGCTGGTTGCGAGAACGCGGAGCTGCGGTGCGTCGCGAACGATGCGCTCGACGAGCGGTGCCAACGCATCCAGCACATGCTCGCAGCTGTCGAAGATCAGCAGGGCTGGGCCGGTCTTCAGAAATGTCAGCAGGGCCGGCGTCGGATCCTCCGCGCTGATGGTCAGTCCCAGTGCGGAGGCGATGGTGGTCGCGATGTGGCTGGCATCCCTCAGCGGACCGAAGTCGACGAAGAATACGCGCCCGCCGAAATCCGCCGATCTGCGATGCCCGACGGTGACGGCGACGGCGGTCTTGCCGATGCCGCCGGGGCCGACCACCGTCATGAAGCGATGCAATGAAAGCCCGTTCGATATCTTCTCGACGATCTCCTCCCGTCCGACCATTTTGGAGAGCGGCGAGGGAAGGGAGCGGGGAGGTGAGATGTTCACGGCGGGCTGAGCGGCCGGCGGGGCCGCCTGAGCGAGCGAGGCGACAAAGCAGTAGCCGCGGCCGGGCACATTGACGACATAACGGGCCGACTTGCCGGTATCGCCCAGCACCTTGCGCAGTGCCGCGACGTGGAAGCGCAGGCTGCCCTCGTCGACATTGACGTCGGCCCAGATGCGCTTGACCAGCTCTCTCTTGTCGATGACTTCGCCGGGGCGCTCGGCGAGGAAGATCAGAATATCGAGCGCGCGGCCGCCGACGTGAAGCGGCGAGCCCTCCTTCTCCAAGAGCCGCGACTTCGGAAATAGTCGGAATGGCCCAAAGGAAATGGCCGAGTCTTCGGTACGATCTGGCACGCGCCATTGCCCCCGCAACGGGAGTCAAAATGTATTACTTTTTGGTCTATCAGAACGAGGCGTACAGTAAACTGGCCGAAAGCAGTGGGCAAAGCTGGCAGCCCTGCGCGCATGGCTTGGGTCGGTCGGTCCGCTGAAATAACCCTTAAAAAATAAGGGGTTATGCTGACATGACAAGGCGATGACGCCGGTGCTCTCACCCGGATGGCGCATTGACGACGGTAGCAGATTGCTGAGATTGGATGGTTCGGGAGCCGGTCCCGCCTCGACAGTGACTACCGACTTCCGGAATTCGAACATGGCTTCCTTCTCGCGGCGACGATTCGTTCATGCGCTATCGGGCGCAGCGGCTCTGGCGGCCATCCCGCGCAGCGGACAAGCCGCTGACTATCCGTCTCGTCCCATTCGCCTCGTGCTTCCGTATGGAGCCGGCGGAGCGGGGGACCAGATCGGGCGTCCCTGGGTGGACAAGATGTCATCGCTGCTTGGGCCGACCTTCGTGGAATATATCGGCGGTGCGGGCGGCGCGATCGGGGCTGCGACGGTCGCGCGCGAGGAGCCCGACGGCTATTCGCTGCTGCTCGGCAACGGCAGCACGCAGGTCATCATTCCCCTGACCTCGAAAAATCCCGGCTATTCCGTTGACGATTTCCGAGCCATCTACCGCCTGATCAGCAGTGCATTGGTCTTCGCCATCAACCCGTCGGTGCCCGCCGCAGACCTGCGCGAGCTGATCGCCTACGCCAAAGCCAATCCGGGAAAGCTGTCCTACGGGACACCCGGCATCGGCACCGGCAATCATCTGGTTGGCGAATCCTTCAAGCAGCAGGCCGGCGGGCTGGATATCGTCCACGTTCCGTATCGGGGCATCTCGCAGGCAACCAACGACCTCGTCAGCGGCCAGATCTCGCTGATCATTGCCGTCATGTCCGTTCAATTGCAGCAACTGGCTCAAACCGGGAAAGTGAGGCTGCTGGCGGTCACCACCGAAACGCGGCTGAGCGGGGCGCCGGAGATCCCGACCGCCGTCGAATCCGGCATGCCCGACATCCGATATGGGGGATGGTTCGGCTTGTTCGCGCCCAAGGACACGGACGATGCGATCATCGACAAGATCGCGCAGGCGACACGTCTCGCCATGGGCGATCCGGCGCTTCAGGCAAGCTACCGCGCGCAGGGCATGGAGCCGGACGGCGATTCAAGCCCGGACAAATTCCAGCGCATTGTCGATGCGACAACGGCAAGCCTGGGGCCCGTGATCAAGTCGATCGGGCTGAGCAATTTGTAAGGCCGCTCAGGCCTCGACGCGCGATGTTTGGCGGCCCTCTGCCGTGACGATGCGCGCCGACAGCGCGACGAGACACATCAGCGCGGCCAGCAGCCAGAACGCTGTCGGCAATCCGCCAAGCCGTGCGACGAAGCCGACACCGGCGGGACCAATGAGGATGCCGGCGTAGCCTGCGGTCGTGATGGCGGCGACGGCGAGCCCCGTGGGCATCACAGTCTGCCTGGCCGCCCGGCGGAACAGCACCGGCACGAGGTTCGACGCACCGAGGCCGATCAGCAGGAAGCCGCCGATGGCGACCGCCGCAACGGGCGCCGTGAGCAGGACTACGAAGCCCGCGATCGCAATGATGCTGCCCCAGAACAATGTCGTGCGATCCCCGATGCGCGCAACGACAGCGTCGCCGCCGAGCCGCCCCGCCGTCATCGCGATCGAGAACACGATGTAGCCGATCCCGCCTTGCGCCTCCGAGACGAGGCCCGCGCCGATGACGAGCAGCGCGCCCCAATCGAGCATCGCGCCCTCGACGAGGAATGTGATGGCGCCGAGCAGCGCCAGCAGGAGCACGGAGCCATGCGGCAGCACGAAGAGCGGTCCGTCCAGCACCTGCACCGAACGAAGCAGGCGCGGCCAGGCCGCCAGCATTGCAATCAGCATCAGCACGGAGCAGATCAGCGTGCAGGCGAGCGCGCCGAGTTGCAGCGAGAGCAGCGCCGTCATCAAGGCGGATCCCGTGAAGCCGCCGATGCTGAACAGCGCGTGGAAGCCGGACATCAGCGGGCGGCCCGCGTCGCGCTCCACCTCGACCGCATGGATGTTCATGGCGACGTCGATGGAGCCGAGCGCGGCGCCGAAAGCGAACAGGGCCAGCGCCAGCGTTGCAGGCGAGCTCGCGATCGCCAGCAGGGGCAGCACCAGCGCCAGACCGAGTCCGCCCGCAATGATGATCGGCTTGCTGCCGTAGCGCGCGCTCATGACCCCGGTCAGAAGCATCGCAACGACCGAGCCGATGCCGAGGCTGAGCAGGAGCAATCCAAGAACGCCGTCGTCGACGCCGAGCCGCGTCTTGGCGAACGGCACCAGCGGCGCCCAGCACGCGATGCCGAAGCCCGCGACGAGAAAGGCGAGCCGCGTCGCGAGGCGCGTTGCCGGCCGGTCGGCAGAATGCATGGGAACTCCGGGGAAGCAGGGGCGGGGCGATCGACAAGCCCTGAGATTGCCGCGCCTTTATGTCCGAGGCGTGCTCGAATTGTCGCAGATAGTGCTCAAGAACGGCGTGACGTCAACCTGGGTTCCGAAGCGTGTCGCGTTCGGGACGATATTCGTGAGCGCGCCGCCGGGCCCGGCCGTCGGGCAAAACACCGGGTCATTCCGAGCTGCGCCGGTGTCAAGCCGCGCTTGCAAGAATATTCCACTTTACCGAAATTCGGATTTGTCGTATGTGTTACCCATCCCGGCTCATCCTTGAGGGGCGATCTTGTGTCGTCACTGTCGCGAGCCGGGCTTGCGGTGGACGCGGCAGCGTCGGGCGCGAGAGGTCAAGGGCAGGGCGGATTGCTCTCCGTGAGCCCCGAGGCCTCGTGCCGGATGAGCGGCGCTGTCAGGTTCGTCTCGTCTGTAAGTTTCCGGCTCCGTCGACAGGGCCGGAAAAACTGCGGCGAAACGGCGAGCCGTGCGTACGGCAAAACCGTGTGGTCCTGGCGTCCAGCACTAATTTTCGGGTGCCGTGGATGAGACAATCTCTTGCAGAACAAGACGCTTTTCAGATCTCTGAATGACGAAGCGAACCGCGGGTGAGATGGCCGGGCCCCAATAGGCCCTAGACCGCTTATCCGCTGAAGGCGGACGCGAACCACTTGTAGGCGGCAAGGGCCCATAAGCTGAAGTCCCTGCCCGAGAAGTGGCGGGCCGTTGTTACCAGCTGTAGCGGATCGTGCCGGTGCCAGCGTAGGTGGATGAGTGCGAGGCGAAGCCGCCGTCGAACTTGGCGAGCAGGCTGATGCCGTTGACGAACCGAAGCTCCGCACCCACCGACGTCAGCGCGGAATCTTTCGGGGGGATCGCCCCGTTGACGATGAAGCTCGCCCCCGGCAGCGCCTGGAACACCGGCATGAGGGTGGGATCACTCACCCAGTCATGCGCCCACGCGAGCCGGCCGCGCAACGTCAGCACGGCGTTGGAATAGAGCGCCAGCGACCGGTCGAAGCGCGCACCAAGCTCACTCCTGGTGTCGGTCGCATCGCGCGAACCGAACGCGAGGGCAAAGCCATTGGGAATGGTGCCGATTTCGCCGTAGCTCGGCGTGTGGAAGCTCTGCGCCTGGATCGCCGCATAGGGCGCAACTCCGACATACGGCGTCTCGAAGTGATAGCCGCCTTCCAGCCGCCCGCCGTAGCTCTGCGCGTTGAAGTCAGCCGTCAGATGGTCGCCGCCAAAGGCGAAGCGGTCGGTTGACATCCAGTGATTGGTGAAGGCGAAGTCCGTAGCGAGATAGGCCGCGCCCCAGCGGGTCGCGCCGTAAACGCCAGCCTGGAAGGCATCGCTTCTACCACCGCCAAGCCCGTGCGACAGGCTCCAATTGGTGCCGCCACCGGCGATTGCAAAGCCCACCACGGAATTGGGCGCAAGGCGGTAGTCGAACCCGCCCGCGAAACCCGCGGTGCGTGCCGAAAGATCATGGCTGCCGATCACGGGATCGCCGCTGGTCTTGTTGCCCCCGCCATAGCCGCCACCCCACACCGTCCAGCGCGGCTCATAGATCGGCGCCGGCGCCGGGGGTGTCTTGGTGTACATCGAGGCATAGGCAAGAGCTGGTCCCGACGGCCGAGGCTCGCAGTCGGGCCTGAAGCCGAGCGCTGGATAGTCCGTGCGGCCAACACCGCATCGGCCGTCGACGAGCGGATCGAGCATCAGGTTGAGAAACTGGCTGCCGAGTTGGAATGCGGCTGTCTGTGCACCGGTCGCAACTTCTCCGGAGATCTGATCGAGGGCATTGGTGAGATTGCTGCCGGCGAGGCCAAAGAGCGGCACAAAGGCCGGCGGCAGCGTACCGCCGTTGTTGAAGAAGTTGTCGATGGCACGGCCGACGTTGAGCTGGTTCTCGGTGAAGACCGGTGGGGGCGGCGGCAGCGCCGGTCCACCCGGTATGGGTGGTATAGGTATTGGCGGGTTAGGATCGGGAACGAGCTGGGCCTTGAGATTAAGTATTGCGTCGTTGCCGACGTAGGCCAGTCGCGCCCCGAAGCCGGCCGGCAAGCCGAAGGTGGCGAGCGCGTCGAACGTGCCGGTGAGCCCGCCGGCGGCCGTCAAAATGGTGTATTGGCGCGAGACATAACTCCCAGGTGCAAAAACGGCCCCCACTGTCCCCGCGAGCGAAGCGGTGCCGGTCACATTGGTGGTCGACGCCGTCGAGGGGTTTACCTGCACGATGTAGAACGCGCCGGATTGAAACGCGAGGCTGCCGGCGACGTTTATGCTGCTCGGCGTCCCCACCGGACCGGGAACGAGGAAGCCGCCCGCGTTAATGCTCGCCGGGCCTACGGTGCCGCTACCGTGGAGCGCAGCGCCTGAGTTCACAGTGGTCAGGCTCGATGATGCGATCGAACCATCCACTAACAGCGAACCGGCGTTCACCGTCGTTGTGCCGGTGTAAGTATTGGTGCCGGACAGCGTCAACGTGCCACTGCCCGTCTTGACTAGCGATCCGCCGGCGCCGACGATCACACCGCTGACCCCGGTCGATAGATCGTTGCTGCCAACTGTCAGTGTTTTACCGGGAAGTATGTAATTGCCGGCGCCCGCGATCGATCCGGCTGTGATCTGATTGTCGCCATTTGGCCCCGCCGTGAACTCAAAAGTCAGGTTCGCCCCAGCATTCGTGATCAATTGCGCATTGCCGCCGGTGCTGTTGCCCGCAAACGTCGTTATACCATTCGTGGTGATGGTGGCGTTGGCAGCCGTGCTGCTGTTCGTGAAAAGTAACTGAAAGTTGTTCGCGATCGTAGCGGTGCCCGCCGAGCTGGTGCCAGCAAAAGTCACGTTGCCGCCGTTGGTGATTGTGGTGGCGGCAGTGCCCACCGAAGTGCCCGCTGTGCTGTTGCTAGCGAACACCAAATTGCTGAGGGGCGAAACGGTAATTTGCACGCCGTTCGGCGTAAAGTTGGAGATGCCCGCGCCGGTAAATGTCAGGCTGCTCAAGGGAGCAAGAAGGAACGAATAGGGCCCCGCGAAGGCATTATTGAAGGTAAATCCGCCGAGGCTGTTTGCGGCACCCGAGTTGAACGTCAGGCTGGTGATATTGGACTGCCCGAAGAACGCGGTGCCAATACCGGTCGGCACTGTGGCGGGGTTCCAGTTGCCGGCGGTGTTGAAATCTCCGGAGCCGGGATTGCGCAGCCAAGTCGCATCTTGCGCGTGTGCGGATGTCGCCGCGAGCAAGGCCGCTACTGCCGCCGTTGCCACCAGATGCGCGCGAACCTCACCCCCTGCGCAAGCGGACCGAATATCTTGCCGCGTTTGTCGCGCTGACCTCCGGCGCTTTTGTATCGACGTTGGCTCGCTTGATGCTGTCACTCATCGTTCCCCCTTCGAGGAGCCGCGACTTCAGCAATGACCTGACGAACGGTGAGAGCGTGGATTGCCTTAAGTGTGGCGAACGACAAGCGCAATTACAGTTTGTGGCTTGCTGTTGCGAACGTGTGACGAAGTGGACAGAGTTGCTGACCAATTCTGAGTAGTTCGCTTGCCCTAAGGCACGTCGACACGGCGGTTTTGGTCCATTCGAGATCGAGTTAGCCTGTGGTAAGTCTGGTCGTGGTCCGCTATGCCGCCGAAAGCGGAAGTGGGCTATCCTGCGCGACGTAGCAGGAATGACGCTGACGACCGAGACAGTCGCGTCCATCGCCAAGCCTTCCCCTCGACCCGGCCCCAGAAAGCCCGCGACGGTCAGCGCGTCGGCATTGGCGCAACACCTCGATTGCAGTCGGACCTACATAGGGAAGCTCGAGGCCGAAAGCGTGATCCAGCGGCAGGGTGACGGCTTCCCGCTCGACCAGAGGCCGCGTTGCCTACCTTCGATGCTTGCCGCGAGTGGCGGCAATCGCCGCTGGTGCTGATCACGTCAGGGGCAAGACCGAGATGCTGCAACTGCGGCTGATGGAGAAGCAGGCGCGAACTGGTGCGGCGGGCAGATGTTGATGCGCTCATCGAGGGAATTGCCGGTGTCACCCTGACCGCACTGTCGAGCCTACCTGGCGCGGTGTCCGCCGCGCGGCGGATCTTGCGATCCGTCGCAGCATCGGGCGGGTCATGTTCGAGATCGCTTGCATCTGTCAGGAGATGGCCGACAAGTGCGGCGAGCCGCCACTCGATGAACAGTACGGATAGATGCTGGCGCGACGTGGGCGACCGGCGGCAATGACAGCGTGTTTTCGAGAACGCCGCAATCTCCTCATGCTGTTGCCGAAAGGCAACTGATTTATTGTTTCTTCGTTGAACTGTTCCATTTTGCGTTTACGCCGCAACAAACAGTTTTAGATTTGCGGTCTCCGGGCTGGGGCGTGTTTTACGACAGCGAATTTTCGAACCCGGAGGCTTTTCGAAATGATTTTGGAATTCCTCGCAATTTTTTCTCTCGTTCAGTTCGCCAACATGATTTCGCGACTGATCGGTCAGCGGCATGACGTACTCTCCTACGTTTCAAGATCAGGTCCTCACCGGTAAGTGTGGCTAAAGCGGCATTGCTGGCACCGTTTTGATGGCATCTATCCTGCACGGTGCGCGACGTAGCGATCTTGCGACCCGACCGGCGCAGGATAGTCGGGAAACACGCCGGGCATCGGTGCGAGGTTGCCGACGTATCGGTTGACGACGCGAAACAATGCGGCGATAGCGGCTTGATTAGTGGTGATGCTGTAGAGGTTGCACATGCGAGATGGTGTTGATGCGGTGGGGCATGCCGCCGCCGCTCCGCACAGGCGGGCCGCCAGTCACGCCGCCGGCCCCGGCCGTCGGGCAAAACACCGGGTCATTCCGAGCTGCGCCGGTGTCAAGCCGCGCCTGCAAGAATATTCCACTTTACCGAAATTCGGAAATGGCGTATGTGTCGTCCATCCCGGCTCATCCTTGAGGGGCGATCTTGTGTCGTCACTGTCGCGAGCCGGGCTTGCGGTGGACGCGGCAGCGTCGGGCGCGAGAGGTCAAGGGCAGGGCGGATTGCTCTCCGTGAGCCCCGAGGCCTCGTGCCGGATGAGCGGCGCTGTCAGGTTCGTCTCGTCTGTAAGTTTCCGGCTCCGTCGACAGGGCCGGAAAAACTGCGGCGAAATAGCGGGCCGTGCGTACGGCAAAACCGTGTGGTCCTGACCGTCGTTGCTACGGTCAAGCTCTTGCGAATGCGGCAGTCGCGTCAACCGGCGCGGCGTCGGCGACTTTCGCTGGGGTGAGGGAGGCCAGAAGGAACTCGGCTCCCGGGAGAGCGCGGCATAAGCCGTCCAACCACTGCGCAGGGAAGGCCGTGTGTTGGGCTCACCTGTATGCCGTTGTGCGGTTTTCTCTGCGTGTGCTTTTCGCGCAGCGGACCGCGGGTGCCAGCCGGCACCCGGCCTTCCCTGCGCCCTCTTGGATATGAGGGCGAAAGACGAAGCAAAGCTCGGGCGAAATGCGCTGCGAGGACGCGAAGGTGTGTCTGCGGGAGTTCAGGTTCGGCGGGGGACGTCGTTCTAACCACCCAGAATGCGGCGGCAGGCGTCGACGTACACCTGCGCGCCGGTGACGATGTCGGCGTCGGCGGTGTTCTCGGTCCAGTGGTGGCTGATGCCGCCGATCGACGGCACGAACAGCATGCCCGCGGGCATAACGGTCGCAAGCAACTGCGCGTCATGGCCGGCGCCGCTCGGCATGCGGACGGACCGTCCGCCAGCAAGGGCCTCGCTCGCGGCCTCGATTGCGTCCTGAATGCCGGGGTTCATCATCGCGGGAGCACCGGTGCGCAGCTTCTCCACGGTGACGGCGCAAGGGCCCTTCGCGCTGGCCTCGTCCGCCATGCTCCGCAGCAATTGCTCCAGCCGCGAGATCACAGCCGGATCGTCGTCGCGGATCTGGAACAGCAATTCGGCTTTGCCCGGGATGATGCTCGGCGCGCCGGGATCGAGCGTGATGCGGCCGGTGGTCCAGACCGTGCGCGGCCCGCAGGCGCCTGGGAACCGCTCGTCGATCGCGACGCAGAATTTGGCCAGCGCGAGGCCGGCATCCTTCCGCGCTGCCATGCGGGTGGTGCCGGCATGGTTCTGCTCGCCGACGAAATTGATCTGGTACTGCCAGATGCCGACGATGGAGGTCACCACGCCGATCGCCAGCTTGCCGCTTTCGAGCGTGTCGCCCTGCTCGATATGCGCCTCCAGATATCCGACGTGGCGTCCAGGCTCGGTCGAGACGCGCGCACGGCCCGAGAGCCGCATGTCGGCGAGCGCGTCGCGCATGGTGCGGCCGCTGGTGCGGTCGCGGGCGGCATCGATGTCGGCCTCGGTCACCTGTCCGACATAGGAGCGCGAGCCGAGGAAGTGCCCAAAGTGTCCTTCCTCGTCGCACCAGGCGGCAACTTCGACCGCGCCCTTCACGGACGGATCGGCATTGAGCACGCGCGCCGCTTCGAGCGCATAGACGACGCCGAGCGGGCCATCGAGCCAGCCGGCGTAGTTCTGGCTTTCCAGATGCGATCCCGCCAGCAGCTTCGGTCCGGGCTTTGCGCTGGTGCCGAACACATTGCCGATGCCGTCGATCGCGGCGGTAAGGCCGGCGTCGGGCAGCTTCTGCACCAGCCAGTCCAGTGACTGCTTGTGCGGCTCGGAGAAGGTCGGCTTGTGCACGCCGGTCTTGTAGGCGCCGATGGCACGCAGCGCATTGAGATCGGCGAGAACGCGTTGCCCATCGGCACGCGGCTTGGTGTCAGGCATGTTCGGCAACCTTCAGCGCCTCGGTGCGGATCTCCTCGACCAGCCGTTCCTTCAACTGGACGAATTCGGGCGTGGTCTTGATCTTGTAGGAGCGCGGATGCGGCAGGTCCACATTGATCTCGGCCTTGATGCGGCCGGGGCGCGCGCTCATCACGATGACGCGGCTGCCGAGGAAGATGGCTTCCTCGATGTCGTGGGTGACGAACAGCACGGTCTTCTGGTCGCGCTCCCAGATGCCCAGCAGCATCTCCTGCATCAAGGCGCGGGTCTGGTTGTCGAGCGCGCCGAAGGGCTCGTCGAGCAGCAGGATCTTCGGATCATTGGCGAGCGCGCGGGCGATCGCGGTGCGCTGCTGCATGCCGCCGGAGAGCTGTTTCGGCCAGTGGTTCTCGAAGCCGGACAGCCCGACCTGGCGGATGAAGGCATCGGCGATCTTGTTGCGCTCCGCCTCGGGCACGCCGCGCTCGCGCAGGCCGAAGGCGATGTTTTCCCGCACGGTCAGCCACGGAAACAGCGTGTAGGACTGGAACACCATGCCGCGATCGGCGCCGGGGCCGGTCACCTCGCGCCCGTCAAGCGTGACGCGCCCGCTGGTCGGGCGGTCGAGGCCGGCGACGATGCGGAGCAGCGTGGACTTGCCGCAGCCGGAGGGGCCGAGGATGGTGACGAAATCGTTGTTGCCGATGGTGAGGTCGGTCGGCTCCAGCGCCCTGGTCGGCGCGTTGCCGTGGCGCGCGGGGAAGGTTCGCGAGACCTGTTCGATCTTCAGCGTGGTCATGCGAGCCTCCACGGAAACAGCCAGGCGTTGAACGCCTTGAACATGAAGTCCGAGAGGAGACCGATCAGTCCGATCACGATGATGCCGAAGATGATCTGGCCGGTGTTGAGCAGCGCCTGGCTGTCGGTGATCATGTGGCCGATGCCCGAGGACGAGCCGATCAGCTCGGCGACGATGACATAGGTCCAGGCCCAGCCCAGCACCAACCGCAGAATCTCCGCGATCTCGGGTGCGGAGGAGGGCAGCAGCACGCGGCGGATGATGCCGCGGTCGCTGGCCCCGAGCGTATAGGCCGCCTCGACCAGATCGCGCCGCGTGGTGCCCACGGTTACGGCGATCATCAGGATGATCTGGAACACCGAGCCGATGAAGATGACGAGCAGCTTCTGCAATTCGCCGATGCCGGCCCACAGGATCAACAGCGGGATGAAGGCCGAGGCGGGCAAATAGCGAGCAAAGGAGACGAACGGTTCGAGGAATGCTTCGACCGGCTTGTAGGCACCCATCAGCACGCCGAGCGGAACCGCGATGATCGCAGCGAGCGCGAAGCCGCCGACGACGCGCCAGATCGTCATGCCGATGTCGAACAGGAAGCCCTGCTTGGCAAGCAGGTCATAGCCTTCCTGCATCATGGTCAGCGGGTTGGCGAGAAAGGTCTTCGACACATGGCCGCCGAGCGTTGCCCATGACCAGAGGGCGACGAACAGCACGAAGAACGCGAGGCCGTAAGCCACGCGCTGCTTCGATGTCACGGGATCCAGGGGACGCATCAACGATCTATCCCGGCGGTGAACGAGTTTGCCGGCCCCGCCGAGAGACGGGGCCGGCAGTTCCTGAATGGTTTACTTGATGTAGCTCGCGTCGAAGAGGTCCTCGACCTTCGGCGCGGCCTTGATGATGCCGATCTCGAGCAGGAGGTCGGCGGCGTCCTTGTTGAAGGTCAGGAAATCGCCGGCAAAGAACTTCTGGTTCGCGGCCTTGTCCTGCCAGCGCAGATATTTTGCCGAGTTGCCGAACGCCTCGCCGGTCTGCTTCACATCGGCCCCCATGATCTCGTAGGCCTTGGCCTGATCCTTGGCGATCATGTCGAGCGCCTCGAAATAGCTGTCGGCGAGCGCCTTGGCAGCCTTCGGGTTCTCGGTGAGGAACTTCGGCGTGCAGCCAAAGGTGTCCATGACCATCGGATAGTCGAGCGTGGTCGCGATGATCTTGCCCTTGTCGGGCGCGGCGCGAACCGTCGACAGATACGGCTCGTAGGTCATCGCGGCATCGTTCTGGCCGGAGACGAAGGCCTGGGCGGCTGCGGCGGGCTCGAGGTTCACGACGGTGACGTCCTTCACCGAGAGCCCGTTCTTCTTGAGCATCCAGGCCAGCGCGAAATAGGGCGAGGTGCCGGGCGCGGAGGCCGCAACGGTCTTGCCCTTGAGGTCCTTGATCGATGCGAGATCGTTGCGCACGGCCATGCCGTCGGCACCATAGCTCTTGTCGAGCTGGAAAATCTGCTTGGTCGCAACGCCATTGGCGTTCCAGGAGATCCAGGTCTCGACGGTCGTGGCAGCGCACTGGACGTCGCCGGAGGCGATCGCGAGGTGGCGATCCTTCTGCGGGATCTTCTTGATCGTCACGTCAAGACCGTTCTTCTTGAAGATGCCGGTCTCCTTCGCCAGCGTCAGTGGCGCGAATCCGGTCCAGCCGGAGATGCCGACGCCGACCTTGACGTCGTCGGCGAGCACGGGAGTGCAGGCCGTAAGCGCAATGATTGTCGCAAATACCTTTGAACTACGCATGATTGTCGTCCTCTTGCCGATCGATGGTTTGACGTCCTGTTGATCATTGCCGGCCCATATGGACCGTTGCCCGAAGCGTTGCACGATTTGTGCCGACATATCCTCTCAGCCTCCCTTGAATCGGGCGACAAGGCGGTGAGAGTCACCGGGATAGAGCAGGCGCACCGCGGTGATGGTGCGCGCGCTGCGCCAGGTATAGCGGTCGATCACGAGGCAAGGCGCGCCGACGGCGATGTCGAGCGCTTCCGCCGTGCGATCGTCCGCAACGATGGCGCTGATCGTATGCTCGGCTTCCGTCCATGGGACATGATGAAGCAGCCACGAGCCGGGCGGCTCGCGCGAGAAATCCGCGGTCGCCGCATCCGGCACGGACGACAGATCGATCAGTCGGTCCTCGACGGCAAACGGCACCTTGTCGGCGCTGTGCCGGCAGGTGATCGCAACCACCTTGCCGGCCTTCTTGACGCCAAGACGCTCGCGGTCGGCGGCGGTCGCCGCGCGCAGCTTGCGCCCGATCAGCTCGTAGCCGTAGCCGCGGCCAAGCGCGGTGATCTCGGCGCGAATGTCTGCGATCTTCAGCACCGCCGACAGATGCTGCGGCCGGCGTACGAAGGAGCCGGCGCGCCGGCGCCGTTCGATCAGGTCGGCCTGCGCGAGCTCCGACAGCGCCTTGTTCACCGTCATGCGCGAGCAGCCGTAACGTGCGACCAATTCGTGCTCGAACGGGATGCGATGCCCGGGTGGCCATTCGCCGGTCAGGATGCGCTTCTCGATATCGGCGCGGATGCGCTTGTAGAGCGTCGGCTGGTCGGCTGCATTGGTGGCCAGGCTCATGCGACGAGCCTCCGCACCGCTGCGTTGAAGCGCTCGCGCGCGGTCTGTCGCAGTCTGTGTCGTCCGCCTTCGACGACCTTGTGGCCGCCGGCCCAGACGCAATCGATCGCGCCGGTCCCTCCGGCAAAAATCCAACCGTCGATGGCGGCGTCGCGCAAACGTCCCGCGAGCGACGGATGTGCGGTGTCGAGCGTGACGATGTCGGCGCGTGCGCCGGGCCTGAGGCCAGCCGCGGCCTGTGCCAGCGCGCGCGCACCGCCGGCGAGCGCATGATCGAACAGCGTACGTCCCGTCGAGCGGCCTGCGCCGCCGGAGAGCACGTTGCGCTCGCGATGCTTGAGACGCTGGCCATATTCGAGCTGACGCAGCTCGTCGGCTGCGCCGACCAGCACGTTGGAGTCGGTGCCCACACCGAACGCGCCGCCGGCATCGACGAATTCGCGCGCCGGAAAGATGCCGTCGCCGAGACTGGCCTCGGTGATGGGGCAGAGACCGGCCACCACACCGGTCTTCGCGAACGCCGTGACTTCCGCATCCGTCGTATGGGTCGCGTGGATGAGGCACCAGCGTTGATCGAGCGGCGCGTGCTCCAGCAGCCATTGCACCGGCCGTCGTCCCGACCAGGCCAGGCAATCCTCGACCTCTTTCACCTGCTCGGCGGCATGAATGTGCACCGGTCCACCATCCGCGAGCGGAATGATCGCCGCGAGCTCATCCGGCGTCACCGCGCGCAGGCTGTGCGGCGCGATGCCGATATTGGCGCCCGGCAATCTGCTGATCGCCTTGCGTGATGCAGCCATCAGCGCGGCGAACTGATCGACCGAACAGATGAAGCGGCGTTGTCCGGCATGCGGTGCTGCGCCGCCGAAGGAGCCATGCGCATAAAAACTCGGCAGCAGCGTCAGCGCAATGCCGGATGCTTCGGCAGCCTGTGCAATGCGCACAGCCATTTCCGCGAGGTCGGCATAAGGAGAGCCGTCGCGATCGTGGTGGAGGTAGTGGAATTCGCCGACGCGGGTAAAGCCCTGTTCGAGCATCTCGACATACAGCAGCGTCGCAACGGCGGCGACATCGTCCGGGGTCATCGCCAGCGCGAAGCGATACATCGTGTCGCGCCAGGTCCAGAACGTATCGGTGCTATCGCCGCGCAGCTCGGCCAGCCCCGCCATGCCGCGCTGGAATGCGTGGCTGTGCAGGCTCGCCAAGCCCGGAAGCGCAATTCCGTGACGCTCGTCGCCGCCGGCCGGCGCCACGCCCGGCGTCACCTCGGCGATCGCGCCAGCGGTGATCACCATCTGCACGTCATTGGCCCAGCCCGAAGGCAGGAGCGCGGAAGCGAAATGCAGTCGGGTCATGATTACACGCCGGCTGGACAGAACCGCCCCACGATTATATGTCTAGACATATAAGTCAAGCATCCCACGAAGGGACCATTGCATGGCAGAGCGCTTCGACCGGATCTGGCACAATGCCCGGCTCGCCACGATGCGGGCCGACCGTCCAGATCTCGGCGAGATCGAGCATGGTGTGATCGCTGCACGCGACGGCCATATCGTCTATGCGGGCGCAGCGGCGGGTTTCCCTGTTGATGCCGACGCGATCAAGCGGATCGATTGCGAGGGGCGTTGGATCACGCCCGGCCTCGTCGATTGCCACACCCATCTCGTCTATGGCGGCAACCGCGCGCACGAATTCGAGCTGCGTCTGAAAGGCGCAAGCTACGAGGAGATCGCGCGCGCCGGCGGCGGCATTGTCTCGACAGTGGCCGCGACGCGCAAAGCGAGCGAGGCCGAGCTCGTTGCCAGCGCGCTGCCGCGGCTCGATGCGCTGATCGGCGAGGGCGTCACCACCATCGAGATCAAGTCCGGTTACGGCCTCGATGTCGAGACCGAGATGCGGCAGCTCTCAGCGGCGCGCATCCTCGGCCGTCAGCGGCCGGTTGCGATCCGCACCTCGTTTCTCGGGGCGCATGCGCTGCCTGTGGAGGCCGGCGGTGACAAGGATCGCTACATCGATCTCGTGTGTCATGAAATGCTGCCGGCTGTCGCAAAGGCCGGCCTTGCCGATGCCGTCGATGCCTTCATGGAAGGCATCGCGTTCTCGGCCGAGCAGACCGCGCGGGTGTTCGAGACGGCGAGGGGGCTTGGGCTGCCGGTCAAGCTCCATGCCGACCAGCTGTCGAACCTCGGCGGCGCTGCGCTCGCCGCAAAATTCTCCGCGCTCTCCGCCGATCACCTCGAGCACACCGACGAGGCCGGCGCCGCCGCGATGGCGAAGGCCGGAACAGTCGCTGTGCTGCTGCCCGGCGCCTTCTATTTCATCCGCGAGACGCAGAAGCCGCCGATCGAGGCGTTCCGAAAGCACGGCGTCCACACGGCGCTCGCGACCGACTGCAATCCCGGCAGCTCGCCGCTGACATCGCTCCTGCTCACGATGAACATGGGCGCGACGCTGTTCCGGATGACGGTGGCCGAATGCCTCGCTGGTGTCACCCGTGAAGGCGCGCGGGCGCTCGGCGTGCTCAATGAAACCGGCACGCTGGAAGCTGGAAAGTGGTGCGATCTCGCGATCTGGGACATCGAGCGGCCCGCCGAGCTCGTCTACCGCATCGGCTTCAATCCGCTGCATCGCCGGGTGTGGAGGGGACAGTGACGGAGCAGGGCGCAGCCATCGTCGTCAAGCCGGGAACGGTCGGCCTCGACGATCTCGCGCGCGTGCTCGTGGGCGCTCCTGTCGTACTCGATCCGTCATTCTGGCCGCGCGTCGAGGCGGCCGCGGAGATCGTCGCAAAGGCAGCACACGCCGCCGCGCCGGTCTACGGCATCAATACCGGTTTTGGAAAACTGGCCTCGAAGCGCATCCCGCCCGACCAGACCGCGCTGCTCCAGCGCAATCTCATCGTCTCGCATTGCTGCGGCGTCGGCCCGGCCACGCCGGAGCCGATCGTCCGGCTGATGATGGCGCTGAAGATCGTTTCGCTTGGGCGTGGTGCCTCCGGCGTCCGCCGCGAGGTGATCGAGCAATTGCAGGCCATGCTGGCGCAGGACGTCTATCCGCTGGTGCCGCAGCAAGGCTCGGTCGGTGCCTCCGGCGATCTTGCGCCGCTCGCGCACATGACGGCGGTGATGATCGGCGAGGGGCAGGCGATCGTCGATGGCAAGACTGTCTCCGGCCGAGAGGCACTCGCCGTCGCCGGACTTGCGCCGCTGACGCTGGGCCCCAAGGAGGGGCTCGCGCTGATCAACGGCACTCAATTCTCGACCGCCTATGCCGTCTCCGGCGTGCTGCGCGCGTTTTGCCTGGCTCGCGCCGCGCTCGTCACCGGCGCGCTGTCGGTCGATGCTGCGATGGCTTCGACAGCGCCGTTCCGCCCGGAAATTCAGGCGCTGCGCGGTCATGCAGGACAGATCGCTGCCGCCGCGACGTTGACCGCGTTGCTCGACGGCAGCGATATCAGGTTGTCGCATCTCGAAGGTGACGAGCGCGTGCAGGATCCCTATTGCCTGCGTTGCCAGCCGCAGGTCGCGGGCGCTGCGCTCGACCTGATCACGCAGGCCGCACGCACCCTGATCGTCGAAGCCAATGCCGTCACCGACAATCCGCTCGTCCTGGTCGAGACCGGCGAGATCATCTCCGGCGGCAATTTCCACGCCGAGCCGGTCGCCTTTGCCGCCGATACGATCGCGCTGGCGCTGTCGGAGATCGGCGCGATCAGCGAGCGGCGCATCGCGACGTTGGTCGATCCCGCGCTCAATTTCGGCTTGCCGCCGTTCCTCACGCCCGATCCCGGCATCAATTCCGGCTTCATGATCGCCGAGGTCACGGCGGCCGCGCTCTATGCCGAGAACAAGCAACGCGCGGCGGCCTGCTCGATCGACTCGACCCCGACCAGCGCCAACCAGGAAGACCATGTCTCGATGGCCGCGCACGCCGCGCGTCGCCTCTCGGACATGGCCGACAATCTCGCCGCCATCCTCGGCATCGAGTTGCTGGTCGCCGCACAAGGCATCACGCTGCGTGCGCCGCATGCGACCAGCGCGCCGCTCGCAGCCGTTATCGCCGCGCTTCGCGAGCATGTGCCCGCACTCGCCGCCGACCGCTACATGGCCGGCGATCTCGCCAAGGCGGCTGCGCTGATCGAAGCCGATGCGCTACCGGCCGTGGCGATCGCAGCGCTTCCAACCGATCCGTTCCCGAGACTTGACTAAAGAGGTGCTCCGCATGAACCGCCGACTGGACAATGACCGCACCATCCGCGCCCCCCGCGGCAGCGACATCAGCGCCAAGAGCTGGCTGACGGAAGCGCCCCTGCGCATGCTGATGAACAATCTCGACCCTGATGTCGCGGAGCGCCCGAGCGAGCTCGTCGTCTATGGCGGCATCGGCCGCGCCGCGCGCGACTGGGAGAGCTTTGACCGCATCACGGCGGCCTTGCGCAAGCTCGAAAATGACGAGACGCTGCTGGTCCAGTCCGGCAAGCCGGTCGGCGTCTTCCGTACCCATGCCGATGCTCCGCGTGTGCTGATCGCGAACTCCAACATCGTGCCGCATTGGGCCACGCTCGATCATTTCAACGAGCTCGACCGCAAGGGCCTGATGATGTACGGCCAGATGACGGCGGGCTCCTGGATCTATATCGGCAGCCAGGGCATCGTGCAGGGCACCTACGAGACCTTCGTCGAGGTCGGCCGGCGCCACTATGGCGGCAGCCTCGCGGGAAGATGGATTCTCACCGCCGGTCTCGGCGGCATGGGCGGCGCGCAACCGTTGGCGGCGACCATGGCCGGCGCCTCGATGCTCGCGGTCGAATGCCAGCCGAGCCGCATCGAGATGCGGCTGCGCACCGGCTATCTCGACCGGCAGGCCGCGACGCTCGACGAGGCGCTCGCGATCATGGAAGAGGCAGCAAAGACCAAGAAGGCGGTATCGGTGGGTCTGCTCGGCAATGCCGCGGAGATTTTCCCCGAGCTGGTGCGCCGCGGCGTCAAGCCCGACATCGTCACCGACCAGACCAGCGCACATGATCCGATCAACGGGTACTTGCCAAAGGGCTGGACGCTCGCCGATTGGGAAGCCAAGCGCGCGTCCGATCCGAAAGCTGTCGAGCGCGCCTCAAAAACGTCGATGGTCGAGCACGTCCAGGCCATGCTGGATTTCCATGCGCAAGGCATTCCGACGCTCGACTACGGCAACAACATCCGCCAGATGGCGCTGGACATGGGCCTGAAGAACGCCTTCGATTTCCCGGGCTTCGTTCCCGCCTATATCCGCCCTCTGTTCTGCCGCGGCGTCGGGCCGTTTCGCTGGGCTGCGCTGTCGGGCGACCCCGAGGACATCTTCAAGACCGACGCCAAGGTCAAGGAGCTGATGCCTGACGATAAGCATCTGCACAACTGGCTCGACATGGCCAAGGAACGCATCAAGTTCCAGGGCCTGCCGGCGCGAATCTGCTGGGTCGGCCTTGGCGACCGAGATCGCCTGGGCCTTGCCTTCAACGAGATGGTGGCGCGTGGCGAATTGAAGGCGCCGATCGTGATCGGCCGCGATCATCTCGACAGCGGCTCGGTGGCAAGCCCCAACCGTGAGACCGAGGCGATGAAGGACGGATCGGATGCGGTGTCCGACTGGCCGCTGCTCAACGCGCTGCTCAATTGCGCCAGCGGCGCGACCTGGGTCTCGCTGCATCACGGCGGCGGCGTCGGCATCGGCTACTCGCAGCATGCGGGCATGGTGATCGTCGCCGACGGCACGCCGGAAGCCGCGAAGCGCATTGAGCGTGTGCTGTGGAATGATCCCGCCAGCGGCGTCATGCGCCACGCCGATGCGGGCTATGAGACTGCGATCGATTGTGCCCGTGACAAGGGCCTCGATCTGCCTAGCCTTGCGAAGTAACTAGCCGCTCACCAGCAGCTTCGGCATCGTCATCTTCGCGCCGTCCATGAAGGTCTGGACGGCGTCGCGGACGATCGCGTCGAGATCGGGCGGGATCGGCGTCTCGTAGATGAACTTGCGGATGGCGAGATAGAAAATGCGGCCGTGCAGGCCCCAGAACAGCTCGGTCTCGCGTTCGCTGAGCGGATGGGATTTCGCGTCGGGCAGCTTCAGGTCGTGGCGCAGCTCGGCCGCCGCGGGCTCGATGATCTCGCGTCGGACAATGTCGAGATAACGGCCGGTGATGCCGAACGACTTCATGCCGGAGAAGACGAAGATCCGAACCCAATTGTACTCGAACACGCGTTCGACATAGTCGAGATAGAAGCGCGTCAGCCGCGCCTCGAGCGGCAAGGTTCGGTCGCGGATCATCGGCCCCCAATCGGGCGACCAGCGGCTGAGATAGACCTCCTGGTAGACCCGCTCGATCAGCGCTTCCTTGCTGGGGAAGTGGCGATAGATCGCCGAATGCGTAATGCCCATGCGTTTGGCCAGCTCGCGGGTCTGGCCTTCGAAGCCATGCTCGGCAAAGAAACGGATCGCCTCGTCCACGATCGCGCGCTCGCGGTCGGCCGCGCGCATGTTGCGGCGCTTTGGCGCGGCCTTGCTGCCTGCTTCGGTCCGCCTCCGAACCGGTCGCTTCGCTGACTTCTGCGCTTTTCGGGCCATTTCGTCGCTGTTTAGCAATCTCCGGCTGCCTTCTTAGCCCAAAGGTGCATTTGTAACCAAATGGTCATTTCCTGTTGACCGCCTCCCGGCGGCATGTCAGGATTTTGAGACCAGATGGTTACAAATCTGGCATCCCGGCTGATGAGCCGACGGATCTCGAGGAAACGGCGGTGAAGGCGAGGGCTTTCAGCTATTTTCGTGCTGCGACGATCGACCAGGCGCTGGATGCTCATGCCCGCGCCGGCGATGACGCGCGCTTCATTGCCGGGGGCCAGAGCCTCGTGCCGGCGTTATCGCTGCGGCTACAAGCGCCGCGGTTGCTGATCGACATCACCCATATTGAGGAGCTGCGCGGCGTCCGGCGCGAGGGCGGTTATTTGCGTATCGGCGCGCTGACGCGTCACTGCGAGATGCTGAGCGAGCCGCTGATCGCCGAGTTCGCGCCGCTGCTGCATGCGGCCGCCCCCTTCGTCGCCCATCCCGCGATCCGCAACCGCGGCACCTTTGGCGGCAGCGTCGCGCTCGCCGATCCTGCCTCCGAATTCCCGGCGATGACCCTGGCGCTCGATGCCGAGATCGAGATCGCCGGCCCTTCCGGCAGCCGGCGTGTGAAAGCCGACGACTTCTTCGTCGAGCTGTTCGAAACCGCGTTGCAGCCCGGTGAGCTGATCACCGCGATCTACGTTCCGCTGTTCAAGGCCGATCAGCGCTTTGCATTCGACGAGCTGGCGCGCCGGCGCGGGGACTATGCTCTGGTCGGATGCGGCATGCTTGCGACCTGCACCGGCGAGCGCATCGACGACATCCGCATCTCCTTCTTCTCCGTCGGCAATACGCCGACGCGCGTGAAGGGGGCTGAGGCGACCCTCATTGGCTCGCGCTTGGATGCGGAACGTATCGCCGCCGCACAAGCGGCGCTCGAAGGCGATCTCGCGCCGCCTGACAGCGACGATGTGCCGCCGGCGATGCGGCTGCATCTCGCCCGCGTGCTGCTCGGCCGCCTGCTCGGACGTCTGGGTGAGGGCGCATGAGCGGTTTTGACGAAACCCTTTTGGACGACGCGGACGAGACCGTGCGGGTCCGCTTCGTCGTCAATGGCCGCAAGGTCGCCTGCGAGGTGGCGCCGCGCGAGACGCTGGTCGATTGCCTGCGCAACGCGCTGGAGCTGACCGGCACGCATGCGGGCTGCGAGATGGGGGCCTGCGGCGCCTGCCTGGTGCAGCTCGACGGCCGCGCCGTGCATTCCTGCTTGATGTTCGCGGTGCAGGCCGATGGCGCCAAGATCAATACCATCGAAGGTCTTACCGAGAGCGGCGTGATCGCCGATCTCCAGGCCGAATTCCACCACCGCAACGCGCTGCAATGCGGCTTCTGCACGCCGGGCATGTTGGTCAATGCCCACGAGTTGCTCTCGCAGATCGCGCGGCCCAGCCGCGACGAAATCCGCGACGCGCTGTCTGGTAATTACTGCCGCTGCACCGGCTATGAGGCGATCGTCGACGCCATCGATGCGGTGGCCAAAGCGCGCAAAGAAAGCGGAGGCGGGACATGAGCGCGCCGCTGACCTCGCTCGATCGCCCGAATTCCTATATCGGCCGCTCCGTGCCGCGCCCGAACGCCAAGCGGCTGCTCGTCGGCCGCGGTCGCTATGTCAGCGACCTCCGACTGCCGCGCATGCTCGATGCTGCGTTCCTGCGCAGTCCGCATGCGCACGCGAAGATCGTCGCCATCAATACCGAGCAAGCGCGCGCGCTCGAAGGGGTGCATCTCGTTGCCACCGGCGAGGACCTCGCAAAGATCTGTACGCCCTGGACCGGCACGCTCGACCACTTCAAGGGCATGACGTCGGCTCCGCAATTGCCATTGCCGCTCGACCGCGTGGTCTGGGCCGGGCAGGCTGTGGTGGCCGTCGTTGCCGAGAGCCGGGCCATCGCGGAAGACGCGCTGGAGCTGATCGAGATCGATTACGAGGACCTCCCTGTCGTCGTCGATATCGACCGTGCACGAGAGGCTGGTGGCCCGCTGATCAATCCCGGCAGTGTCAATAACACCTGTTTCCGGGCCCAGCTCGACAATGGCGCCGTTGACGACGCCTTTGCGCATGCCGCGCACGTGGTGGAAGAAGAGTTCTCCTTCGGCCGCCACACCGCGGTGACGCTGGAGCCGCGCGCCATCGTCTCCGACTACGATCCCGCCGCCGATGCGTTGACCGTGCATCACGCGACGCAGACGCCCTACCAGTTCCAGGATCTCTATTCGCGCCACTACGGTATCCCCGAGGCCCGCGTTCGCGTCATCGCGACCGACATCGGCGGCTCCTTCGGGATGAAGCTGCATGTCTATCACGAGGATATGGCGGTGGTCGGCCTGTCGATCCTGCTCGGCCGTCCCGTGAAGTACGTTGCCGACCGCATCGAGTCCTTTGTCTCCGACATCCATGCGCGCGACCATCGCGTTCGCGCCCGCATGGCGCTGGATGCCAAGGGCGAGATCCTGGCGATGGACGTGCTGGACCTGACCGCGATCGGGGCGTTCTCGACCTATCCGCGCACCAGCGTGGTCGAGGGCAACCAGGTGATCCGCTTGATGGGGGCGCCCTACCGTTTCAAGAACTACCGCGCCACGCTGGAGGTGATCTTCCAGAACAAGGTGCAGACCAGCCAGTATCGCGCCGTCGGCCATCCCATCGCCTGCGCCGTCACCGAGCGGCTGGTGGACATGGCGGCGGCCAAGGTTGGCCTCGATCCCTTCGCCATCCGCGCGCAGAACGTCATCGCGGACGATGCCTATCCGCAGACCTCGCCGACCGGCTATCGCTTCGAGGCGCTGTCGCATCAGGCCTGCCTGAAGCGCCTGCACGAGATGATGGGTTATGAGGCGTTGCGCGCCGAGCAGGCCGACTTGCGCGAGCGCGGCATCTATCGCGGCATCGGCATTGCGGCCTTCGTTGAGATCACCAATCCCAGCCCGGCCTTCTACGGCGTCGGCGGCGCGCGCATTTCGTCGCAGGACGGCGCGATCCTCAGCCTGACGCCATCGGGCGAGATCCGCTGCCTGATCTCGGTCACCGAGCAGGGGCAGGGCACCGAGGCGATCATCAGCCAGATCGTGGCCGATCAGCTCGGCCTTGCGCAGGAGCACGTCAAGGTCATCACCGGAGATACCGAGGTGACGCCACATGGTGGAGCGACCTGGGCCTGCCGTGGCGCGGGCATCGGCGGCGAGACCGCGCTGCAGGCAACGCGCGTGCTCAAGCGCAATATTCTGGAGATTGCCGCTCTCATTCTTCAGGAGCAGCCGTCGGCACTCGACATCATCGATGGCGAGGTCGTCGACGCCGTGACCCGGAACCAGCGGATGCCGATCTCCGAGATCGCGCGGATCGCCTATTTCCGCTCCGACACCTTGCCGCCCGGCACACAGGCGCAGCTCACCGTCAGTCATCATTTCGCGCCGCAGGGCTATCCGTTCGCCTTCACCAACGGCATCCAGGGCTGTTCGCTGGAGGTCGATGTCGAGACCGGCTTCATCAAAGTGCTGAAGCACTTCATCGTCGAGGATTGCGGCCGCGTCATCAATCCGATGCTGGTGGACGAGCAGCTTCGCGGCGGCATCGTCCAGGGGTTGGGTGCGGCGCTGTTCGAGGAGTGCCGCTACAGCGAGACTGGCCAGCTCATGAACGGCTCGCTCGCCGACTACCTCGTTCCAATGCCGATGGAGATGCCCGACATCGTCATCGGCCATGTCGAGACGCCGACCGCCGACACCGTGCTCGGCGCCAAGGGGGTTGGCGAGGCCGGCACGGCGGCGGCCTCCGCCTGCGTGCTCAACGCCGTCAACGACGCGCTCACGCCGTTCGGTGCGACGATCAATTCGATCCCGATCACGCCCACAAAAGTCCTGAAAGCCCTGAAACGTTTCTAAAAAAAGACAGTTGGAGGAAATCATGCCAAAATCCGGTTCGACCTCGACAATATCCCGCCGCGCCGCGCTCGCCGGCATCTCCGCCGGCGCCGCTCTGCTCGCCATGCCGCGGCTCGGCCGCGCCGCGGACGAGACGATTCGCATTGGCTTCCCGACGCCGCTGACCGGCCCGTTCGCTGCTGAGGCGCGCGATCAGGTCAAATGCGCCGAGCTTGCCGTCAAGCTCGTCAACGACAAGGGCGGCATCGGCGGCCGCAAGGTCGAGCTCTTGGTGCGTGACGACAAGCTCAATGCCGGCGAAGCCGCGACTCGCACGCTGGAGCTGATCGAGAAGGACAAGGTCCACGCCGTGGTCGGCGCGCTCTCCAGCGCGGTGCAGCTCGCCGTCAACGAGGTCACCCGCGCGCGCGGCGTGATCTACGTCTCGATCAGCCAGTCCGACACCATCAACGAGGCCAAGGATTTCAGCAAATACACCTTCCATGAGGCGCTGAACCCGCACATGACGACGGCTGCCGTGGCGCGGCAGACCTTGAAGAAGGGGATGAAGGTCGCTCATCTCGTCGCGGACTATGCCTACGGCCACGAGATGCTGCGCGGCTTCAAGCGCGCGCAGGCAGCGATCGGCGCGGACAATGTCGGCGAGATCCTGCATCCGTTCGGAGCGGCCGACTATTCCACCTTCATGCCGCGCCTGATGTCGATGCGGCCGGACGTGCTCTGCATCTCCAATTTCGGCCGCGACCAGGCCAACGCGATCAAGCAGGCGGTGGATTTCGGCGTCAAGCAGCAGATGAAGATCGTCGTACCCGTCATCCTGCACAACCAGCGGCTCGCGGTCGGTCCTGATGTGTTCGAGGGCGTGGTCGGCGGGGCCAACTATTATTGGGGGCTGGAGCCGCAGAGCAAGTCGGCAGCAGCCTTCAACGCGGCGTTCAAGGCCGCCAATGGCGGTGCGATCCCGACCGACTACGGCGCCTACGGCTATTCCGGCGTCGGTTCGCTGCTGGCGGCCATGCAGGCCGCCGGCGGCACCGACACCGACAAAGTCATCGATGCTCTCGAGAAGCTGCAATATGATCTGACCAAGGGCCCGCAGCACTACCGCAAATGCGACCACCAGTCGGTGCAGTCGGTGCTGGTGCTGGAGTCCAAGAAGAAATCCGCCATGGCGAACGACAACGACCTGTTTGCGATTCTCGCCAACGATTCGGGCTCCGACGATATGCTGCGCAGCTGCAGCGAGCTCGGCCACGCGATCTGAAGCCTGTCACGATGGACCTGTCGCTGATCATCATGCAGCTTCTTTCCGGGATCGCCCTTGGGGCGGTCCTGGTGATCACTGCGCTTGGACTGACGATCGTGTTCGGCATGCTCGGGGTGGTCAATTTCGCCCACGGCGCGCTGTTCATGATCGGAGCCTATGCGGGGCTGTATCTGGCGTCGCTCACCGGCAGCTTCTGGTGGGGGTTGCTGCTCGCTCCCATCTTGATCGGCGCGTTCGGCATGCTGATCGAGCTCGTCCTGATCCGCAGGCTCTATGGACGCTCGATCGACGATCCGCTGCTGCTCACCTTCGGCCTCAGCTACATCCTGGTCGAGGGCGTGCGTATCGTGTTCGGCAGCGATGGCATTCCGTTTCCGACCCCGCCGCAGCTCGTCGGCGTGCTCGATCTCGGCATCGGCTTCTTCCCGCGCTACCGCCTGTTCGTCATCGCGCTGGTGGCGGTGGTGCTGCTGGTGCTCTGGCTGACGCTGGAGAAGACCCGCATCGGCCTCATTGTGCGCGCGGGCGCCCGCGATCCCACCATCATGCAGGTGCTCGGCGTCGATATCGGCCGGGTCTGGCTCGCGATTTTTGGCCTTGGCGTCGGACTTGCCGCGCTGGGCGGTGTGCTCGCGGGTCCCATGCGCAGCGTCAATCCGGAGATGGGCTCGCTGGTACTGGCGGAGGCCTTCGTCGTGACCGTGATCGGCGGGCTCGGTTCGATCGTCGGCGCGGTGGTCGCCGGCCTCATGGTCGGCATCTCCATCAGCCTGGTGGCGCTGTTCGCACCTGAAATGGCGACCATCGTCATGTTCGCGCTGATGGCGATTGTGCTGCTGATCCGCCCGCAAGGCCTGTTCGGCGTGAGAGGGAGGACCGCGTGACGTCACCATCGAGCGGCGAAGCGGTCGCCAAGCCCTCGTCCAGCGGGCTCGGCTGGATTCTCGAGCAGCGCGTCCTGCTCTCCATCGCGGTGCTGGCCGTGCTGCCATGGCTGCTGCCGTCCCAGGCACTGGCCGTCAACGTCCTGATCTACGGCGTCGTGGTGATGGGCTACAACCTGCTGTTCGGCTACACCGGGCTGCTGTCGTTCGGGCAGGCGGCGTTCTTCGGCGCGGGCGCCTACTTCACCGGCATTGCGATCGGCCGCTACGGCGTGCCCTGGTTCGCCGCGGTGCCGATCGCCGTCCTCCTGAGCACCGGCCTTGCCGCCGCAATCGGCATCGTCTCGACGCGCACCCGCGGCATCTATTTTTCCATGGTGACGCTGGCGCTGGCGCAGCTCGTCTACTACGTCGCGCTGCAGGCCTCGTCCTTCACGGGCGGCGAAAACGGCCTGCGCGGCTTCACCGTCGACCGCATCAACCTGTTCGGCTTCCCCGTCAATTTCCTCGACCCCGTCAACAAATATTATGTGCTGATGGCCTTCGCGGCGCTCGCGATGTGGTTCCAGTCGCGGATCCTGAACTCGCCGTTCGGCGCCGTCATCGAGGCCATCCGCGAAAACGAGCAGCGGGCACGAGCGTGCGGCTATGACGTCGAGCGCAGCAAGCTGATCGTGTTCATGCTGTCGGGTGCGATCTCCTCGCTCGGCGGCTGCATGCTGGCGCTGCACCTGTCGATCGTGCCGCTGGACCTTTTGCACTACCAGACCTCGGGCATGATCGTGATGATGGTGCTGCTCGGCGGCGCCCGCAGCTTCTTCGGGCCCTTCGTCGGCGCGGCGAGCTTTCTGATCCTGGAGGATGTCATCTCGCTCTGGACGCCGCATTGGCAGATCTTCGTCGGCGCGATCTTCGTGCTGTTCGTGCTGTTCCTGCCCAAGGGGATCTGGGGAACGCTGCTCGACACGCTCGGCATCGGAAAGGCGCGGCCATGAGCGGCGAACTGCTTCGCATCGAGGGGGTCGGCAAGCGTTTTGGCGGCTTTGTCGCGCTCGAAGACATTACCGTGTCCTTTGCGGCGGGACAGCTCACCTCGATCATCGGACCGAACGGCGCCGGCAAGAGCACCTTCTTCAACATCCTCTCCGGCGCGCTGACCCCGACATCGGGTACGCTGCACTTCAGGGGACGCGAGCTGAACGGCCTGCCGCAGCACCGCTTCGTGCATCAGGGCATCTCGCGCTCCTACCAGATCACGAACATCTTTCCGGACTTGTCCGTGCACGAGAATGTGCGCGTGGCGGCGCAGGCGCTGACCGTGAGCTACGACATCTGGCGCAACCGCGCCCGGCTGACGGAGCTGAACGCGCGCGCCGACGCGGCGCTTGAGGCGGTCGGACTGCTCGGCAAGCGCGGTGAATTGGCAAAATTCCTCTCGCACGGCCAGCAGCGCGCGCTGGAGATCGCGATCGCGCTGGTCTCCGAGCCCGAGCTGCTGCTGCTCGACGAGCCCACCGCCGGCATGGGTCCGGAAGAGACCAAGGACATGGTCGCGCTGCTCGAGCGGCTCGCGGAGAAGCGCACCGTGCTGCTGGTGGAGCACAAGATGAAGATGGTGCTGGGCCTGTCCAAGCGCGTCGTGGTGCTGCACCACGGCCGCTTGCTCGCCGACGGCGCGCCCGATGAGATCAGGAGCAATCCGGAAGTCCGTCGGGTCTACCTCGGACAGAGTGAAGGCTATGGCTGAGACCCCGCTGCTCGAAATCAATGATCTCCACGCCTGGTATGGCGCAAGCCATATCCTGCACGGCATTTCCCTGCACGTGAAGGAGGGCGAGGTGGTCGCTCTCGTCGGCCGCAACGGCGCCGGCAAAACCACGACCTTGCGCTCGATGATGGGTCTGATGCCGAAGGCCACCGGCCGCGTGCGCTTTGCGGGCAGGGAGCTACTGCCGCTCCGCGCTCATCAGCGATTCCACCTCGGTTTGGCCTATGTGCCGGAGGAGCGCCGCATCGTTCCCGGGCTCTCCGTGCGCGAGAACTTGCGGCTCGGCCTGGTCGCGGCCGGAAGCGAGATCGAGGAGCGCGCCGCGATCGACGAGATCGCCGAAACCTTTCCGCGCCTGAAGGAACGCCTCGATCAGGAGGGCGTCACGCTTTCGGGCGGCGAGCAACAGATGCTCGCGATCGCCCGCGCGCTGATCGCAAAGCCCAAGATGATCCTGCTCGACGAGCCCTCGGAAGGCATCATGCCCGTCCTGGTCGAGGAGATGGGCGTGCTGTTCCGCCGCCTGCGCGACGAGGGCAAGACACTGCTGCTGGTCGAGCAGAACGTCGAATGGGCCCTGCGGCTGGCCGACCGCGCCGTGATCATCGACCAGGGTGAGGTGGTGCACGAGAGCAGCGCGGCGGCGCTGCTGGCGGACAAGGACATCCAGGAGCGCTATTGCGCGGTGTGACGACTCCGGAGGGCGTTTCGACGCATGTGATGCGGACGATTGACAGGCAGCAATTTAATTTGTCAGCGCTACGCGTGCGGATTGAGATCTGGCCTCTCAGGCCACGACCTTGGCGCCGGCGTCGCCGAGACGCCGGCGTTCCTTTGCGAGATAGTCACCGATCGCATCGCCCGACATCGGCTTTGCGAAGTAGTAGCCCTGGATGAAGTCGCATCCGAGGCGGCGCAGGCTGTCGAGCTGCGCGCGAGTTTCGACGTCCTCGGCGACGCAGGCGATCTCCATGTCGTCGCACAGGCCGGCGAGAGACTTGATGATCTTGTGACTCACCGGATTTTCGTTGATGTCGGCGACGAAGCTGCGGTCGATCTTGATCTTGTCGAGCGGCAGCCGATGCACGTGGCTCAGCGAGGAATAACCGGTGCCGAAATCGTCCAGTGAAATGCCGCAGCCCATGGCCTTCAGCGTCGCGATCGACTGCTGGGCGCGCACGAAGTCGAAGGTGACGGCGGTCTCGGTGATCTCGAAGTCGATCCGGTGCGGCGGCAACCCGCTCTTCTCGATGATCGAGATCAGCGGCAAAATCCCCTCGGCTGCGCAGACATCGTGAGCGGAGAGGTTGAACGACAGGCGGATGTGGTCGGGCCAGGTCCTTGCCGTCGCGAGCGCGCGGACCAGCAGCGCCTGCGTCAACGGCCGGATCAAGCCGATCCGCTCCGCGGCCGGAATGAAGTCGGCCGGTGAGACAAGGCCGAGGCGGGAGCTGTGCCAGCGCGCCAGGACTTCGAAGCCGGCGGTGTGCTCGCTCATGGCGTCCACGATCGGCTGGAACACCAGGTCCATCTCGGTGCTGAAATCGGCGGTGCGGAGCAAGTTCTCGATGACGCCGCGGCTGCGGATCTCGGCCTCGAGCTCACTCGAGAAGATCACTGTGCGGCCGCGGAGATGGCGCTTGGCGTGATAGAGCGAGTAATCAGCGCATTCATAGAGCGCTTCGGCGCTGGTCGCCGAGCTCGGGAACAGCGCGAAGCCGATCGAGCAGGACAGCCCGGTATGGGCGGTGTCGAGCTGGTAGGGGAGCTTGACCTGTTCGCCGATGCGCTGGCCCAGCCGCATCAAATCGTCATCTTCGGGATCGCCGCAGACCACGAGGCCGAACTCGTCGCCGCCGAGCCGGGCAAATTCCACCCGCTGCGGGCCGAAGCCCTCGCAAACTTCGCGGATGCGGCGCCCGGCTTCGATCAGGACGCGATCGCCGACCGAGTGGCCGTAATTGTCGTTGATCGGCTTGAAGCCGTCGAGGTCGATGATCCCCACCGCGACACGAACGCGCCTGCGCTCGGCGTCGGTGAAGGCGCTCGACAGCTCGGCGAAGAAGCGGCGGCGGTTCGGCAGCTCGGTGAGGGAATCGAGATTGGCGAGGCGGAAGTTCTCGTCCGACAGCGCTTGCGTCGCCGCCTGCTGCGCCAGCAGCGATTTGCGGCTCGAGACGAGATCGGCGAAGTCGCGATAGTAGATGAAGAGCACCGTCACCATCGCGCCGGAGACGAGAAGGTTATTGACCGCGATCGCCTTCAGCGTCGGTTCGCCGGTGGCCCAGAAGAATAGCACATAGGGAACGTCGACGACGAGCGTCACGATCAACGCCGCGGAACGCAGATGCATCAGCGAAAAGATGCAGCCGATCACGGTCACCGCCATGTAGAAGGCGACCTGGCTCTTGGCGAAGGCATCGCCGTAAGGGTACAGCGCAAAAGACCATGCGGTGAAGCCGGCGCCGATTGGCAATGTCATCCAGTTGGTGGCGCGCAGATTGCGCAGGATATCGGCATCGCTCCGCACAAGGTGCCGCTGGCGCAGCCACCAGGCGGTCCGAAGCGCGGCGAGCACGGTGAGCACGCTCGGCACGATCAACGTCAGCCAGTCCGGCGCCACGTTGACATAGGTGTAGGCGACGGCGATCGTGTTGCTCATCAGGATGAAATAGAGCAACGGGATCTGCTTGGAGAAGGCGTCGAACTGCGCGCGCGTCAGGTCCGGGTTATCGGCCGGCACGCGAAACAGCCGCATCGTGGCGGCGAGCTGAGACGTCAAACTGGCGACAGGCATTGCAATACGCGCCCCGGATCCCTTCAAAACGGCGGCGATCTTGCACGACGGGGGTAAAGGTCGCGTTAGGTGGGGGCTGTACGAAAAACCAGCGCAGGTTGCGCGCTGCCACGGGATTTTCCAGCCGCGTGCATTGGTGAGATCGTGTTAAGGATATCCGGCGGCGGAGGCGCGTGTCTCAGGCACGCCTCGCCCGCAGCCAGCCGCAGGTACGATCTGCTAACCATGCGAGACCTTGGCTATTTCACGTCAGCGACGGCGCATTGCTGTGCGGTCAGCCGACGCGCGTGCTTGCGCAAGCTGCGTCGTACGAGCTGCGGCAGCAACGGCCTCGCATCCGGAAAAATTCATGAAGCATGCACGGAATAACGGTCGCCGTTCGGTTTGAGCATGGCGGCTATCGCTGGAATGCGGACCCTTGCGGTTTGACCGCGTGCAGGCGGCCCGCCATACTTTGCGTCAAGGCGAGCCAGAAAGACTTGTCGGCACCGGGAGCTGAAATGACCCATTCATTCTCCGTCCTCGCGGGGACGCTGATTTCCCTCGTCTCCTTCACTTCAATTGCACTGTCGCAGCCGGCCTGCGTCACTCAGAACATGGCTGTGCCGCCCGGGGCCAACACCACCGACAAGGCGGCACCGTTCTTCATTGACACGACGGGCCTCGATTTCAAGACGGCGCCGCCGACGCGCGATCCCTCGAACCCCAACTATCCGCGCGCGACCGAACTGCCCGACGGAACGCTGCCGCCGTCCGGCGCCGAGGGCAATTTCATCATCGGGCCTACCCACAATCCCGCGCCGGAGACGATTGCGAAGGAAGGCGTACCACGCGGCATGACAAAATCCTTCACGCTGACGTCGAAGGAGAGCACGATCTACAATCCCGGCCTGATCCGCGACGACGTCGCCGGCTGCACCAATTCTTCGATCATGACGACCGTCACCGCGCCGGATGACAAGTCGCACATGATCGTCACCACCAGCCATCCTGGAATCTGGTCGCGCACGATCGACGTCTACGTGCCCGCGCAATATGTCCGCGGCACCGAGGCGCCGTTCATCGTGGTCGGCGACGGCGGCTCCAACGCCTACAAGGATCTCGCCACGACGCTCGATAATCTGATCGCGCAGCGCCGCGTGCCGCCGATGATCGCGATCCAGATCGGCAACGGCGGCCAGGACGCGCAGGGCAGCCAGCGTGGCCGCGAATACGACGCGGTGTCAGGCGCGTATGCGCAATTCGTCGAGCGCGAGGTGCTGCCTCTGGTCGAAAGGAGTGCCGACGTCAGGCTGACCAGAAATCCGGACGGGCGCGCGACCATGGGGCTGAGCTCAAGCGGGGCTGCGGCCTTCACCATGGCGTGGTTCTATCCCGATCTCTATCACCGCGTGCTGGCCTTCTCGCCGACGATGGTCAACCAGCAATGGCCGCACGATCCGTCGCTGCGTGGCGGCGCCTGGGAGTATCACAGCGCATGGACAGGGCCGGCGGGTCCCAACCTCATATCAAAGGCCGGCGTGCTGACGCCGGCCGAGCCGCCCGGCGTGCCCCTGATCGTCGCCGCGCCGGCGAAGCCGATCCGCTTCTGGTTCTTCGGCGGCGATCAGGACCTGTTCTATCCGAACCCCACCATTCCCGACGGCATGCACGACTGGACTTTGTCGAACGCGCTGATGGCGAAGGTGCTGGCGGAGAAGGGCTACCACTACCAGTTCCTGTTCGTGCGCAACGCCAAGCACGTCGACCGGCCGACGATCGCGCAAACGCTGCCGTCGGCGCTGGAGTGGGTCTGGAAGGGCTATCCGATCCCCTGAACGCGAAGTCGCGCGAAATCTAGCGGCCAATCCCAATCGTCACGCCGGCGGTCGAGCGCATGGCGTCCCGGAGGGTCGTCGCGTTCATGTCGTCAAGGATCTGACGCGTCAGCACGGTGGTCTGGCCGGGCGTGTTGAGGATCGTCTGGCCGCGCGAGGTGGAGAGCCGGTCGGCCTTGTAGGGCGCGGCCGGATCGGTGGCGGGCGCATGGTGCGGGCGTTTGCTGGACGCCGCAAAGGCCCCTTGCGAGATGCAGAGGGCGGCGATCACGACCAGGCGCAATGATCTTGCTGGCATGCGGCCTCCCATGTCCAAGGCGTCAGCCTAGCATATGGCGGGCATGGTCGCAGAGGACAAGGGTCAGGCGAGTGCGGCCTGGCGTTCCCGTATCGGTTCGCGGGTCCGGTCGGGGTTACGCGGCTCGGCGAGCTGGGTAAAGCTGCGGTGACCCGCCGACGCGGGCGCCTCGACGACGACGCCCTCGCAGACGATCTGCCCGCCCGACATCCTGAATTCGAGCTTGTCGTAACGTGGCATGGTCTCGCCGGGCGCGGGCGGCAGCAGCTCGACGCGGCCCTGGATGTTCAGCGCGGCGTCGCCGGCGCCGTGAAGCCGCGGATTCCACATCCTGATCCCGGTCTCCGCCCAGCGCTGCCGGATCAACGTGGCGCGGTCTATGGGTTCCACGACCTTTGCGCGCGTCTTCGGCGCGCTGGGGATCACCGGAGCGGGGGACTCGGAGACCGGCTCCGGCGCGACATGCGTGACGACGCTCGCTGTGTCGGCAGAGGGACCCTCCGCTGCGACCGGGGCGGAATCGTTGGCCGGGACCGGCTCGATCTCCATTGCGACGATCGGCAAGGGAGCGCTGTCGATGCTGCTCTCGGAGGCTTCCTCCGCCGAGGCGTCGCTGTCCGCAAGCGCGACACACGAGTCTTCCACGGCAGACGGCTCAACATCGGCGACGTCGGCGGAGGTATCGTCGTTGACGGCGGGAACGGGGGCATCAACCGGAGCGGTCTCGATGTCGAAAGATGAGACCAGCGCCTCCTCTACGACGACAAGCTCCACCTCGGCTGAGAGTTCGGGAGATGGATCGCTGCCGATAACGGGCTCGGAAACGTTGGCCTGCCGGCTCTCGGCCTCGACAGGCGACAGCCGCGCCTCTTCAACGATGATGGGTTCAACGATCTCCGGAAGTTCCACAGATGGGTCGCTGCTGACGAGCTCGGGAGCATCGACCCGGCCGCTCTCGATCTCGACAACCGGGACCGGTGTCTCTTCTACGACGACGGGTGCGACGTTGGTCTGGAGTTCCGCAGGTGGATCGTTGGTGACGAGATCATGAGCATCGATGGCCTCGCTCTCCACTTCGACTGGCGAGACCGAAACCTCTTCGAGGACGACCGACTCGACCTCTGTCGGCGCTTCCAAGGATGAATCGTTGGCGATGCTGATATCAGTTGGCGCTGCGGAGGGGATCTCCGGGATGACAGAGATAGCCGCGCGATCCTCGGCGAGCGGACTAGCAACGGCGATTTCGGTGTCACTGCGCAGCGGGCTCGTGCTGGTGCTGTCGGGAGCCGCAACAGCTTCTGCGAGGTCGGCAACGATTGCCGGCGACTCGCTTGCCGCGATCGGCACGACGTCGATGCTGCCGCCGTGCGGCAAGGGCCTAAGCCGGGTGAACGCCCATTTCACCGCAGGAATGCGGCGCAGCAACGATATCAGTCTCGAAAGCACAGGGAGTTGTCCAAGAGGTACTCGGCGTGAAGCAATCGCTGATTCGCCAGCAATGCAAAAAACTGCCCCGGCCGTCACATCAATGTCAATGTAGGTGGGACCAATTGCAGAACATCGGTGCGAGGTCAGGGTCCGCAATCCCAGAGGCTTCGACACCGTGACGCTCGCGTATGTCATCGATGACGACAAGCTTTGGCTGCACGAAGACGATTGGGTGAAGGAGCCGGGGCCACAGGCGATCCGCGCCGTCATGCGGTACTGCCCCGACCGCTGATCCTGAGCCGAACGTCGGGGCTTCCCGGCGTCGTCCTTCCTGGCGTAATTTGAAACGTCTGGAAAGTGGGGACGACGCATGAAGAAGCTTGCCGCCATCGCAGCGGTTCTGGCCTGGTCGACATGCGCATTCGCGCAGGATCGCACCATCACCGTGGCCTCGACGACGTCGACGGAACAGTCGGGCCTGTTTGGTTACCTGCTGCCGTTGTTCTCGAAGGCGGAGGGCATCGAGGTGAAGGTCGTTGCCGTCGGCACCGGCCAGGCGCTCGATATCGGGCGGCGCGGCGATGCCGACGTGGTGTTCGTGCATGACAGGCCTGCCGAGGACAAGTTCATGTCCGAGGGGCAGGGCGTGAAGCGCTTCGATGTCATGTACAATGACTTCATCATCGTCGGTCCGAAGAGCGATCCCGCAAAGATCGCCGGCGGCAAGGACGTCACGGATGCGCTGCGCAAGATCGCGGCGGCAAAGGCAACCTTCATCTCGCGCGGCGACAAGTCCGGCACCCATGCGGCCGAGCTGAGATTGTGGAAGGAGGCGGGCGTCGATATCGGCGCCGGCAAGGACAGTTGGTATCGCGAGATCGGCCAGGGCATGGGTCCGGCGTTGAACATGGCCTCGTCGTCGAATGCCTATCTTCTGTCGGACCGCGGCACCTGGCTGTCGTTCAAGAACCGGGGCGAGCTTGCCGTCCTGACCGAGGGCGACAAGCGGCTGTTCAACCAGTACGGCGTCATGCTGGTGAATCCGGCCACGCATGCGAACGTGAAGGCGAAGGACGCACAGGCCTTCATCGACTGGCTGGTCTCGCCGAAGGGGCAGGATGCGATCGCCGGCTACAAGGTCGGCGGCGAGCAGCTATTTTTCCCCAACGCGTCCCACTAGCAGGAAGGCGACGGTCGACACCGCCACACTGAGCGCGAGCAGGATCAGCCCGAGCCCGAGGGCCAGCGGCAGGTCGCCCTTGCTGGTCTCCAGCGCGATCGCGGTCGTCATCGTGCGCGTGAAGCCGCGGATGTTGCCACCGACGATGATGATCGCGCCGACCTCGGCGATCGCGCGTCCGAAAGCCGCGAGAAAGGCCGTCAGCAGGGACGTTCGGCCGAGCGCGAACAGCAGGCCGATGCTGCGCAGTGTCGATAGTCCGTCGATCCGCGCGAGGTCGCCATACTCGGCCCAGAGCAGGCTCGCCGGCCGGTGCACCAGCGCGACCACGATCGGGGTCGCGAGCAGGGTCTGCGCGATCACCATGGCGGTTGCCGTGAACAACAGTCCGGCTGCCCCAAGCGGGCCGGACCGCGACAGCAGAAGATAGAGCGCAAGCCCGACCACGACCGGCGGAAGGCCGAGCAGCGCGTTGGTCAGCACGATGACGACCTGTCGCCCGCGGAATCGGGTGATCGCGAGCAGGGCCCCGAAGGGCGCGCCGATCAGCAGCGCGACGATGCCGGCGGTCAGGCTGACACGAACCGACAGTGCGACGATGCCGAGCAGCTCGGCGTCGGCCTCGCCGATCAGCGTGAGCGCGGCGCCGACGGATCGCGCGAAATCGTTCATCCGGCCGGACGCTTTGGCGTCGGGCAGAATGCCTCGGGTTCGTCGATGTCGAGGCCGCGCAATCGCTTCACGGACTGGTCCCTGCGAGTCTTGTTCAACGACAGAATACCGGGCAGGAACGATTTGAAAACGCGATTCATCCAAAAAAAGAACGTCGGTGCCGTGTTATGCAGGCTTCCGGGACGTGATCTGAGCCGTGCTTCGCTCTTCGGTGGCTCCGCCCCGAGATGTCCCATATGGAGCGCTTCGATGGTCGGTCTGCTCAGGCGGTGCGATCGATCGCGAAGTCGTCAAGTAGCGGAGAGTTGCCTCCGGAGCAAAACGTCGCGAGCAGTTCAGCCGCAAGATAACTGAACGTAATGCCGTTGCCGCCGTAACCATAGGCGGCGAAAATGTTCTTCTGGCCGGGCACCGCGCCGATGAGCGGCAATCCGTCCTGCGTCGTGTCGAACGCCCCCGACCAGCAATAGTCGATCTTGTGGGATGATCGAGGCCAAAGCGCCCCAAGCGTCTGCCTCAGGCGTTCCCGCTTGGCAGGGGTGAGCGCCTCGCGCGCCTGCGGTTCGATCGCGGAATCATCATCCTCACCGCCGAAAATGATCCGGCCGTCCGATGTGCTGCGGGCATAGTGGTAGTCATGGCTCGCTTCCCAGATCAGCGCGTCTTCGGGCCACAGATTTTGGGGTTGAGGCTCTGTGGCAATGGCCCAGCTCGAGGCCGGGCGCTGGATGGTCGGACGCACGATGCTGGGCATCACGTAACCCGTACACAACACCACGCGGTTCGCCTCGATCTCGTGGCCGCCGTCGAGGCCAACGGCGACCTTGGCGCCGGCACTTTCAAAAGCCGTCGCGTTGGCTTGCCGGACAAGGGCCCCCCGTCCGATGGAAATCTTCAGAAGTCCGTGAGTGAGCTCGACAGGATCGGCATCTGCGGCAAGCGGCGACAGGATCGCACCCGCGCGGGCAACCTCAAACCGGCGGAGCAGTGACGCGTGATCGAGAAATACGCCGGGCAGATCGACGCGCGCTCTCAGATCAGACTCCTCTTTCAGGGATTTTCCGCTGTCATCAACTACAAGGTAGAGTGAAAGCCGATCTCTGATGTGGCATGGGATGCGATAGTGGCGCGTCAACGACAACAAGCCCTGGACGGCGCGGAGGCTCGCCGTGTAGCAACGCGCCGCGCGTTCGAATCCGTAGGCCTGGGTAAGCTCGGACAACGGTCGATCGATTTCCCAGAGCAACATCGCGGTGCTTGCGCCGGTACTGCCATGTCCGGGAGTTTCCCGGTCGATGACGACGACCTCGTGCCCGCGACGGGTGAAGCTTTCGGCGATCATAGCGCCGGTGATCCCCGCACCGATAACCAGGACGTCGCATGCGAAGCTTCCGATGACGGGTCGAACGTCTGGTCCGCCGCTCGTGACCCAGGGGGTTACCGAACTCCTGAGGTCACCGTGGTCGATGTCTTCATCGTCGGAAAAGATCGCAAGGCCTCCAACCGGCCGAGTTCAGGCCCGGTGCCAGCTCAACGTGCTCGACGCGCGCAAGGTTCCAGCGGGGAATGGCCTGCCGGCGATTGATCTCTGACCAGGCTTGCTTCGAGCCTCAGCGCTTGACCGCAGCCGATGCCGAGATCGTGGACGCACCAAGGCTCTGCTCCCAGTAACGCTCGATCTGGTCGACCAGGGCGGCCGGCAGCGGCACGTAATTGAGCGTCTCGGCCTGGGCCTTTCCGTTCTCCAGCGACCAGCGCATGAAGTCGATGGTGGCTGCCGATCGTTCCTCGGATTTCGGCGCCTTCGGCATCAGCACGAACGTCGTGGCTGTGATGGGGTAGGCGTCTTCGCCGGGCGCGTTGGTCAGCACGAGATGGAAACCTTTCTCCGCCCTCCAGTCCGCGCTCGAGGCCGCCGCCTGGAACGATGCGGCGTCGGGGACGACGAAATTGCCGGCGCTGTTCTGCACGACGCCGAAGGAAATCTTGTCGAGCCGTTGCAGGGCGTAAGTGTATTCGAGATAGCCGATCGAGCCCGGAACGAGGCTGACGAGCGAGGCGACGCCATCATTGCCCTTGCCGCCGAGACCAAGCGGCCACTCGACCGAGGTGCCTTCGCCCACGCTCGACTTCCACTGCGGGCTGACCTTCGAGAGGTAGTTCGACCAGTTGAACGTCGTGCCGGATCCGTCCGTGCGATGAACCACCGTGATTGCAGTGTTCGGCAGCCTGATGTCGGGGTTGATCGCGCGAATGGCCGGATCGTTCCATGATTTCAGCTTGCCGAGATAGATGTCGGCGAGCATCTGGCCGGTGAAGCGGATCTGGCCGGGCTTGACCCCATCGATATTGACGACCGGCACGACGCCCCCGATCACGATCGGGAATTGCATCATGCCGAGCCTGTCCAGCTCCTTGGGATCGAGCGGCATGTCGCTTGCGCCGAAGTCGACGGCCTCTTTCTTGATCAGGCTGACGCCGATGCTGGAGCCGACCGCTTGATAGCTGACGGTGTTGCCGGTCTTCGTCTTGTATGCGTCGATCCATTTCGCCATCACAGGCGAAACGAAGGTTGAGCCGGCTCCCTTGGTCTCGGCCGCCAGGCTTTCCGTGGCGACGAGCAGAGCGGTGAAGATGATTGGTAGCGCAATATGTTTCTTCATGTGCGCGACGCTAGCAGGCTGGGCACGAAGCCGGTGTGGCCTATGTCACAAGAGTGTAACGGTGCATCCTATTGCCATTTAGCCGAAATTCTATTTTTGCTAAAGGGCCATTGTGTGGCCGAGGCCGGAATGCCCCAGGGCCGGCGCCCGGGTCCTCTTTGCGCCGCGGGCCTCGTCCCGGGGGCGGGACCTGACGCAAAACCGGGCCCACGTGGCCCGCAGGAATGCCAAATCGTACGCTTTAGCGACGGAAGAGCGGCTTTATTCCCGCCTCGGATGCTTTATGGAAGGGCAGGATCAGGTCGCACCCGCCCGGCGGCGGTGCTAGACCCTGATGCAGGAACAATGGGGCCGGGCCGTCTGGCACGCCCGCAAGGATGAAGGATACGCGGCAATGATCGACACGGTTGGCATCATCGGGGCAGGGACCATGGGGAACGGCATCGCGCAGATTTGTGCCGCGGCCGGGCTCTCGGTCGTGATGGTCGACATCTCCGATGCGGCGGTGAACCGCGGGCTGTCGACCGTCGGCGGCAGCCTCGAGCGCCTGGTCAAGAAGGAGAAGATGTCGGCGGCCGATCGCGAGGCGGCTCTCAAGCGCATCACCGGCACCACCGATCGCGCGAAGCTCGCCGATTGCGACCTGGTCATCGAGGCCGCGACCGAGAACGAGGAGCTCAAGGTCAAGATACTGAAGGACCTCTGCGCCACGCTGTCGCCGCGCACGCTGCTCGCGACCAACACCTCCTCGATCTCGATCACGAAGCTTGCCGCCGCAACCGATCGTCCCGATCGCTTCATCGGCATGCACTTCTTCAACCCGGTGCCGGTGATGGCGCTGCTGGAACTCATCCGCGGCTTGCAGACCTCCGACGACACCCACGCCAAGGCGCTGGATTTCGCCAAGCGGGTCGGCAAGGTGGCGATCACGGCCAAGAACAGCCCCGGCTTCGCCGTCAATCGCATCCTGTGCCCGATGATCAACGAGGCGATCTTTGCGCTCCAGGAAGGGATCGCGACCGCCGAGGAGATCGACGCCGGCATGAAGCTCGGCTGCAACCATCCGATCGGGCCGCTGGCGCTCGCCGATCTCGTCGGGCTCGACACCATGCTCTCGGTGATGGAGGTCTTCTATAAGGGCTTCAACGACCCCAAATACCGTCCGGCCCCCTTGCTCAAGGAAATGGTCGATGCCGGCCATCTCGGCCGCAAGACCGGGCAGGGCTTTTACAGCTACGGTACTTAATCACGGAGCCGGGTGCTAAGGACCCGCGGTGCCGTAGGGTGGGCAAAGCGAAGCTTGCCCACCATTGTCGCGATTGGAGAGAGAGGGTGGGCATGGCGCAAGTGCGCCTTTGCCCACCCTACGATTCTGATCAAGGTGCGGGCGCCGGACTCGAAACGCCCGCCGCTCGATCCCGCAATTTGCGCTGCGACAAAGACGCCGCGCGCAATTGGCCCGACAATGTCGAACGGGCGGCCCGCGGGAACAACGGAACGGATAACGAAGGACATGTCGGATCGACTGAAGGCCGAGCGCGAGGCGGCGGCCGCGCGGCGGAACCTGCTGACCCAGGATGCGATCGAGCGCACCGGGATCACCGAGGAGATGATCGGGGAGCTCGTCACCCGCTTCTACGGACGCGTGCGCGAGGATGCGCTGCTGGGGCCGGTCTTTGCGATCGTGCAGAATTGGGACGAGCATCTCGCCAAACTTAGGGATTTCTGGTCGTCGGTCGTGCTGATGAGCGGCCGCTATCATGGTTCGCCGATGCGGGCGCATGTGCCGCTCAGGCTGGTCGGCGATCATTTCGACCGCTGGCTCGATCTGTTCGAACAGACCGCGCGCGAGGTCTGTCCGCCGCCGGCGGCCGCGCTCTTCATCGACAAGGCGCGTCGCATCGCCGACAGTTTTGAGATGGCGTCGGCGACCATCGCCGGCCGCATCGCTGCGCCGCGTCACGTGCTCCGGTCCTGACGACAGCAAGTCTGCCTGCAAAACGTGCAGTTGTATCGCTCCGAGGTTGCGCTGCGCGACCAATAACGCGTTGCACCAATTCCGGCATCATCGGTCTGATCTGCAAAATCATCATGCCGATCGCGCGACGCGACGTTGCAATTGCAAATATGCGCTGGAACGCATTCATTTGCGTTCAACCAAAGCGAGCAAAGACATATTGATGTGCTGCGGCGCCAATTCTCCGCCTTTTTTTCGGCAGAGTTCCAGCGCCTGCTAACGTGCATGTCGCGCGCATCATTCAACACCACTTCCTCATCGTCCTCCGAGAGCACCGCGGAACCTGAAGTCGACGCGGGCATAGAACAGACGCGGCGAACGCTGCTGCTTGGCGCGCTCGCCACGACCGCCTGCCTTGGTTGTTCCACGCAGGCGCGCGCGGGCGAGGATCCGCCAGGCTCCGACGAACGTCCGCAGAAGGGTGATCTCCTCGTCTTCTCCGAAGGCGACCAGGGGGGAAAGCTCATCACCGCGGCCGATCTCCCGGCCGGTGGACCGCCGGTCCATGCGTGGCCGAAGGATCCCAACACATCGGTGGTGCGCAGCGCCTCGCGCCTCAACGAAATCCTGATCGTCAGACTCGATCCCGCCGAGCTCGACGAGAAGACCCGCGCGCGTGCCGTCGACGGCATCCTGGCCTATTCGGCGATCTGCTCGCATGCCGGATGTCCCGTCACCGCCTGGGTCAAGAGCGATGTCGGCGACAAGGATGTGTTCAAGTGCATGTGTCACAACTCCGAATACGATCCCCGCGAGGGCGCGCAGGTCGTGTTCGGCCCGGCGCCGCGGCGTCTCGCCGCCCTGCCGCTCGCGCTGGCTGACGGTTCGCTCAGCGTCGCCGGCAACTTCATCGGAAAGGTAGGTGGCGTGCAGCCAGGATGATGGACGGTGCGGGTTATGCCCGCGTCACGAGAGGCCGCATCCGCCGAGGGGCGGACGACGGGACGAACGACAAGAATTCAAAACAAGAATTCAAACGGATGAAAAAGGGGAACGTCCATGAAAACTTCCATGACCAGGAAGCAATGGTTACTGTCCGGCTTCGTCGCCTTCACGTGTCTTGCCTCGACCGCCGCCGGCGCCGGCCCGATCGAGAATTATTCTCCCGTCACCGCGCAGCGGCTGGAAAATCCGGAACCCAGCAACTGGATGCTCTATCGGCGCACCTATGACGGGCAGGGCTATAGCCCGCTCGACCAGATCAACACCTCGAACGTCAAGAATCTCACGCCGGTCTGGACGTTTGCCACCGGCGTGGTCGAAGGCCACGAGGCGCCGCCGATCGTCAACAACGGCGTGATGTTCGTGGCGACCCCGATGGGCCAGGTGATCGCGCTGAACGCGAAGACCGGCGACGAGTACTGGCGCTACAAGCGGCAGCTCCCCGACGATCTATTCCAATTGCACCCGACCAGCCGCGGTGTCGGCCTCTGGGAGGACAAGCTCTATCTCGCCACCACCGACGACCACGTCGTGGCACTCGACGCCAAGACCGGCAAGGTGGTGTGGGACACCAAGGTCCAGGATTACAAGAAGGGCCAGTACATGACCCTGATGCCGTTGATCATCGACGGCAAGGTCATCGTCGGCGGCTCCGGCGGCGAGTTCGGCGTGCGCGGCTATGTCGCCGCCTACGATGCCAAAGACGGCAAGGAGCTGTGGCGGACCTACACCATTCCGGGCGAAGGCGAGCCCGGTCACGACACCTGGCAGGGCGACGACTGGAAGAACGGCGGCGGCTCGGCCTGGATGACCGGCAATTACGACAAGGACACCAAGACGATCTATTGGGGCGTCGGCAATGCCGCGCCGTGGCCCGGTGAGATGCACCCCGGCGACAATCTCTACACCTCGTCGGTGCTCGCGCTCGATCCCAGCAACGGCAAGATCAAGACCTATCACCAGTATCACCAGAACGATTCCTGGGACTGGGACGAGGTCGAAGCGCCGATGCTGATCGACCTGCAACGCAATGGGCGCAACATCAAGAGCCTGGTCCATCCCGGCCGCGACGCGATCTTCTGGGTGCTCGAGCGCACGCCGACCAAGATCAACTATGTCGCCGGCTGGCCATTCGTCTCCACCGACGTCTGGAAGGGCATTGATGCCGAGAGCGGACGGCCGATCGTCGATCCCGATCACAAGCCGGCCGTCGGCAAGCGCGTCGAGTTCTGTCCGTCGCTGTGGGGTGGCAAGGACTGGCCGTCGGCGGCCTATAGCCAGAAGACAGGCCTCGTCTACGTGCCCGCCAACGAGAATTTCTGCGGCGGCTTTACCGGCGAGAAGCTTCCGCTCAAGCCCGGCGAGCTCTGGCTTGGCACCAAGCCGGAAGACATCGGCCTGAAGACCAAGCCCGGCGCGGATCATTTCGGCGAGCTCCAGGCCTGGGATCCCGTCACCGGCAAGAAGGTGTGGCAGCACAATTTCCCGAAGTCGCAGTTGTTCGGCTCGGTGACGGCGACCGCAGGCGATCTCGTCTTCGTCGGCGGCACCAACGACCGCAACTTCCGCGCCTTCAATGCCAAGACCGGCGAGCTGCTGTGGGAGCAGAAGACAAACTCCGGCATCATGGGCATGCCGTCGTCCTATGAGATCGACGGCACGCAATACATCGCGATCCAGTCGGGATGGGGCGTCGACGCGCAGCGCATCCAGGATGCGCTCGCGACCAACAATATCGGCATCGAATCCAATGTGCCGCAGGGCGGCGTCATCTGGGTGTTCGCGCTGAAAAAATAAGCTCCGCGGGCGGATCGCAAAGCGGAGCGTCAGGGGGCAAATGCGGCGGACGGCAACGTCCGCCGCATTTTGCGTTTGCGGTCAGGATTGTCACTCGCGCCACGAACTCGTCATGCCCGGGCTTGTCCCGGCCATCCATGTTCTTCGTGCCGCGGCGGAGGTCGTGGGTGGCCGGGACAATCCCGGCCATGACGGCGAGCGGCGGTTTGTGGGCGCAGGCGCCGAACCGCTACTTCCCCTGCCGATCAACCTTGTCCTTTTCCTTCTGGTTCATCTCCTGAACCTTCGGATCGGAGCTGGTCTGCCCGGTGGTCTGCGTGGTCGAAGGCGGCGGAGCGCCGGCGTTGGGAAGCGAGTTCTGGTCCGGTGCGGTGGGGCGCGTGGCGGTGGTCGGCGGGGCAGTGTTGCTTTGGGCGAACGCACAAGTGGTCGTCATGAAAAAGGCGCCCGACAGCAACGAGACTGCGAGCGCCTTTGAGATGTTGATCATCGATCTGCTCCTGTCAGATCGATAGAAACGGCGCGAGGCCGCTCAATGTTCCGTCTTAAGCCTCCAATTGCTTGCCGAGCGGAAGGCTGCGGATACGCTTTCCGGTCGCGGCGAAGATCGCGTTCATCAGCGCGGGTGCGAACGGCGGAACGCCGGGCTCTCCGACGCCGCTCGGCAGCGTGTCGGGTCCGGGCGGGACGATGTAGACGTTGGTGACAAGAGGAGATTCATCCATCCTGAGGACCTGGAAGTCGTCGAAGTTCTTCTGCTCCACCTTGCCGTCCTTGAAGGTGATCGCGCCGTATTTGGCGACACTCAGCCCCATGATCGCCGCGCCCTCCATCTGCGAGGCGATGCGCTCGGGATTGACATAGGTGCCGCAGTCGATCGCGGTGTCGACCCGCGGCACCGTCAGCTTGCCCTTCTCGTCGACGGCCACCTCGACGATGGTCGCGATGTAGCTGACGAAGCTGCGGTGCACGGCAATGCCGAGGCCGTGGCCTTTCGGCACCTGACGGCCCCATTCGCCCTTCTCGGCGGCCAGCTCGACCACCTTGCGCAGGCGCGCGGTGTCGATCGGGTAGCTGTCATAGGGCTCGCCGTAGTTCCACAAGTCCTTCACCGCCGGCTTGACGATGCGGGGGCTGCCGATCAGCGCGAGCAGCGTCTCCTTCTGGTCGCGCCCGGTCGCCTGCGCGATCTCGCCGACCATCGACTGCACCGCGAACGCGCGCGGGATGTTCGAGACCGAACGGAACCAGCCGATGCGGGTGAACGCCGCAGCCTCCGGGTTCTCGCAGGAGATGTTGGCGATCTCGAACGGCATGTCGACGAGGCCCATGCCGAGCTCGAACGGTGCGGCATGATTTGCGCCGGCGGCGAAGGTCGAGGCGATGGTCGGGGCCACGCTGCGGTGGCGCCAGGCGATCACCTTGCCGTTCTTGTCGAGTCCCGCCTCGATCCGCTCGACCGAGACGGTGTGCAGGAAGTCGTGACGGACGTCGTCCTCGCGCGTCCATTGCACCTTCACCGGCGCGCCGAGCTCCTTCGACAGCAGTGCGGCCTCGAGCGCGAAGTCGCATTTCGACTTGCGGCCGAAACCGCCGCCGAGCAGCGTGACGTTGACCGTGACGTTGTCCTCGGGAATGCCGAGCGTCTTGGCGACGTCCTCGCGGGTGCCGCCGGGACTCTGCACCGGCGCCCAGATCTCCGCCTTGTCACCCTTGACGTCGGCGACCGCCACCGGCGGCTCCATGCTGACATGGGCGAGGTGCGGCAGATAGTATTCGCCGACGACGACCTTGTCGGCGCCCTTCAGCGCAGCGTCTGCGTCACCCTCCTGGCGTACGACGAGGCCCGGCTTGCGCGAGGCTTCCTCGAGCTCCTTGCGATAAGCGACGGAGTCGTATTTGCCGTTGGCGCCGTCGTCCCAGGTCAGCTTCAGCGCGTCGCGGCCCTTGATCGCCGCGCCGGTGTTGCGCGCGATCACCGCGACGCCGCCGAGCGGCTGGAATTTCGACGGCCACGGCCAGCCGCGCACCTGCATCACCTTCTCGACGCCGGGGACCTTCAGCGCCGCGTCCGGATCGAACGAGACCAGCTTGCCGCCGGTCACCGGCGGGCGTGCGATGACGGCGTATTTCATGCCTGATAGTCGCACGTCGGCGCCGTAGCGCGCCTTGCCGGTTGTGATGTCGTGGAGATCGACGATGCCGATCTGACCCTTGCCGAGATAGCGGAAGTCCTTGGGGTCCTTCAGCTTGAGGCCTTCGATGCTCGGCACCGATTGCTTGGCTGCGTCCGCGGCGAGCTCGCCGAAGCCGAGCTTGCGGCCGCTGGCGCTATGGACGACCTCGTGGTTGACGGCCTTGACCTCGGTCGCCGGCACGCCCCAGCGCTTGGCCGCGGCCTGCTCCAGCATGGTGCGGGCGGAGGCGCCGATCTGGCGCATCGGAATCAGATAATGCCGCGTGCTGCGGGAGCCGTCAGTGTCCTGGTTGCCGAACTTGACCTCGTCGCCATGGGCCTGCTGCACCTTCACCCTGGACCAGTCGGCCTCCATCTCCTCGGCGACGATCAGCGGCAGGCTGGTGCGCACGCCGGTGCCCATCTCCGCGCGGTGGGCGAGGATGGTGACGGTGCCGTCGGGCGCAACGGCAACGAAGACGCGCGGATCAACCACGACGCCGTGCGGCATCTTGCCAGCGCCGGTCTCATAGGCAAACGCCTGACGCGACATCACGGGCGCCGCGAGCACGAAGCCGCCGGTGATGCCGAGCCCCTTCAGGATGCTTCGGCGCGAGACCTTTTCGACCCGAATGTTCTTCTCGAAGCCACGAAGCTTCCCGGGTTTGTCGATGAAATTCATGTCACACTCCCGTCGATGCGAGATGGACCGCGTTCTCGATGCGCTGGTAGCAGCCGCAGCGGCAGATGTTGCCGGCCATCGCTTCGCGGATCTGGTCGTGCGACGGCTTGGGGTTCTCCATCAGCAGCGCGGCGGCCTGCATGATCTGGCCAGCCTGGCAGAAGCCGCATTGGGGCACGTTGACCTGGCGCCAGGCCTTCTGGACGGGGTGGTCGCCGTTCGGATGCAGCCCTTCGATGGTGGTCACCTCGCGCCCGGCGACGTCGTTGATCGACGTGATGCAAGAGCGCACGGCCTCCTTGTCGACGATGACGGTGCAGGCGCCGCACAGGGCCTGGCCGCAGCCGAACTTGGTGCCGGTGAGCCCGGCCTCGTCACGCAGGAACCAGAGTAGCGGGAGATCCGGGTCGCCGTCCCAGCTCTGTTCCTGGCCGTTGATCTTCACCTTGATCATGATGGTCCCTCGCTCTTCATAAGCATGTCGATTTCAACATTGCCGACACAGGTCGGCGCACTGCCCGTTTCGTCGTGTCGTCGCATCCCGGCCTGTTCTCCTGCGCGGGCAGATCCCGGCAGCAAGCAGGAATGCGAATCGTGATGTCCGGATGTGCTCGATACCTCCCGTCTTATTCTTGATTGATTGAATTCGCGCGGCATCGTGACGACGCGATCGTAGCAGAGACCGCGTCGGCCCGGCGTTCACAGCCGGGTGTTCTTGAAGGGAAAAGATTGCAACGAAGGTTGTCAAAAGCAGGGCGCGGCTTCACGCGCCTGCGCCTGCGAAATGTGCACGACGAAAAAAGCTTCGTCCGGCAGAGACTGCGCGGACGAAGCAGGATGCCTCAGTCGAGGGAGGGAGAAACGCAGAGCCGCGGACTTCGAGGGGGAAGTGGGCGGCACTGCGCAGTCATTCAGAGACCAGGACTGAGGAGCTCATCTGAGGAACTCATGGCCCTCGCATCTTGCGATGTGCGAAGCGGAGGCATCGTAGCGATTTGGTCGGCGGCCGCACGGTCCGACTCGCTGGCGATGGTCGGGGCCAGCGAGCGGACGGGCACGGCGAAGGTCTGGCGGCCTTGTTCAGGCAGCCTTGGCTTTCGCGACGTGGGTCGCGATCGCGTCCATCAGCGCCGGCGACAGGCAGTCATAGGGCTCGAGCCCGATTTCCTTCAGCCGCGAGCGGATGCCTGCCATCTGTTCCGGCTTCACGCCGGATTCGATCACGGAGGAGACGAAGGCGGCGAATTGCGGCGCCTGCGAGCCCTGCTCCTGGAACAGCTCGGGATGGATGAAGTCGAGGCCGTAGAACGGGTGGCCCTTGTTCTCGATGCGGCCGTACATGTGCGTGCCGCAGGCCTTGCAGGCGTGGCGCTGGATCACCGCCGAGGCATCGACGATCTGGAGCTTGTCGCCGTTCTCGGTCACGCTGACGTTCTGGCGCGGCACCACGGCGACCACCGAGAAGTTCGCGCCTTGCGGCTTCCAGCACTTGGTGCAGCCGCAGGCGTGGTTATGGGCGACGTCGCCCTTCACCGCAACCTTGACCGGGTGGTCCGTGCATTTGCAGACCAGCGTGCCGCCGGCAAAGCTGCCGCTGCCCTGTTTGACGCCGTTATCGATCGAGGGATGGAGTGCAACAGTCATGGGTCGATCCTCCTTGGGTGTGACGCTTTCGAGCTAGAACACGACGACTGAACGGATGGATTTGCCCTCGTGCATGAGGTCAAAGCCCTTGTTGATCTCCTCGAGCTTGAGCACGTGGGTGATCATCGGATCGATCTGGATCTTTCCGTTCATGTACCAGTCGACGATCTTGGGCACGTCGGTGCGGCCACGTGCGCCGCCGAAGGCCGTGCCGCGCCAGTTGCGCCCGGTGACGAGCTGGAACGGGCGGGTGGCGATCTCCTTGCCGGATTCGGCAACGCCGATGATGATCGAGGTGCCCCAGCCGCGATGGCAGGCTTCCAGCGCCTGGCGCATCACGGTGGTGTTGCCGGTGCAATCGAAGGTGTAGTCGGCGCCACCGTCGGTCAGGTTGACCAGATGCGCGACGATGTCGCCGGTGATCTTCTTGGGGTTGACGAACTCGGTCATGCCGAACCGGCGGCCCCAATCCTCCTTGGAGTCGTTGATGTCGACGCCGATGATCTTGTCGGCGCCGGCCATCTTGGCGCCCTGGATCACGTTGAGGCCGATGCCGCCGAGGCCGAACACGACCACGTTGGAGCCCGGCGTGACCTTCGCGGTGTTGACGACGGCGCCGACGCCAGTGGTGACGCCGCAGCCGATGTAGCAGCTCTTGTCGAACGGCGCGTCCTCGCGGATCTTGGCGACGGCGATCTCCGGCAGCACGGTGAAGTTCGAGAAGGTCGAGCAGCCCATGTAGTGGTAGACCGGCTTGCCCTTGTAGGAGAAGCGGCTGGTGCCGTCAGGCATCACGCCCTTGCCCTGCGTCGCGCGGATCGCAGTGCAGAGATTGGTCTTCTGGCTCAGGCAGCTTTTGCACTGCCGGCACTCCGGCGTGTAGAGCGGGATGACGTGGTCGCCCGGTTTCACCGAGGTCACGCCCGGTCCGATCTCGCGGATGATGCCGGCGCCCTCATGACCCAGGATCGACGGGAAGATTCCTTCGCTGTCGAAGCCGTCGAGCGTGTAGGCGTCGGTATGGCAGATGCCCGTCGCCTTGATCTCGACCAGGACTTCACCGGCCTTCGGTCCTTCCAGATCGACTTCGACGATCTCGAGTGGCTTCTTGGCTTCGAAAGCAACGGCGGCACGTGTCTTCATCGTAAACTCCTCAAATTCTCGCAGGACGCCACGAGGTGGTATCGGTCCTGGTAACCTTCATTTCTTGCCCATGCAGGCGTCTTCCGCCTTGGTGTAGGCCTCGTTCTTCTCCTCCTTCTTGGAGGGACGTTGACGACCCCACGCCTCGTCGGAGCGTGCGCGCAGATAGACGTAGAGATCGTCCATGTAGCAGGCGACGTTGGGGTTGTCGCCGAAGGCAGGCATGACATTCTCCTGCGCGGTCGAGATGTTCTTGCGACCGGAGGCGACGACGCCGAGGAAGTCGCCATAGCTCATGGTCTTGACCGAATCCTTCAACGCCGGTGCGTAGGTGGATCCCATGCCGTCGGGGCCATGGCAGACGTGGCAGTCGGAGTGATAGCGGCGATATCCGGAATAGGTGAACCAGTCCACGGTGCCGTCGGCCGAAATCTTGTAGGTCGGGTTTCCTTCCTTATCGAGCCACTTTCCGTCGTCTTCCTTCTTGACGGCGGTCGGGTCGCCCGGACCTTCCGCAACGGCAATTCCTCCCGAAGTCACGAGGATAGTCGCAGCGATGACAAAGCAGATTTTACGCAAGAGATGATCCTCGAAGGCGTTCGGTGGAGACGAGCCGGCGCGTGGATTTGATCCACGCGCCGGAGCGACACGAAGGGTGGGCTAGTTCGCCGCGGGCAGCGAGAACACGGTCAGCGTACCGCCGAGTGCCGTGTAGTTGCTGAGGGCCGCGTAGCCACCGACTGCGCCGAGACCGGCGGTCGGATCGGTCAGACCCGCTGCCAGACCGATGCCGGCCCAGCCGCCCACGCCGGAGAGCACTGCGACGTACTGCTTGCCGCCGTTCTCATAGGTCGTGACGTTGCCGATGATGCCGGAGGGAGTCTTGAACTTGTAAAGCTCCTTGCCGGACTTGGCGTCGACCGCCTTCAGGTAGCCTTCGAGCGTGCCGTAGAACACCACGCCGCCGGCGGTTGCGAGCGCGCCCGACCAGACCGAGAACTGCTCCTTGTTCGACCAGACGATCTTGCCGGTCTTGCCGTCCCAGGCGATGAAATTACCCATGTGGGTTTCACCCTGCGGCGGATACATCGAGAGCGTCGCACCCACATAGGGCTGGCCCGCGGTGTAGCTCACCTTGAACGGTTCGTAGTCCATGCAGACGTGGTTGGTCGGAACGTAGAACAGCTGCGTGTCCGGCGAGTAGGCTGCCGGCTGCTCGTCCTTGGTACCGAGCGCGGCCGGGCAGATGCCCTTGGTGTTATGATCCTCGCCGCCCTTTTCGGTCGAGGCCGCGTCGAGAACCTTCGGGCGGCCATAGGTCGGTGAGTTCTTGTCCATGTCGACGCCGGAGGTCCAGTTCACCTTCGGATCGAACTTCTCGGCAACCAGCAGCTCGCCGGTGGCGCGATCCATCGTGTAGCCGAGGCCGTTACGATCGAAATGCGTCAGCAGCTTGCGGGGCTGGCCGTTGATCTGCTGATCCGAGAGGATCATCTCGTTGACGCCGTCATAGTCCCACTCATCGTGCGGCGTCATCTGGTAGACCCACTTGGCCATGCCGGTGTCGGGATTGCGGGCCCAAATCGTCATCGACCATTTGTTGTCGCCCGGACGTTGCTTCGGATTCCAGGTCGAGGGATTGCCTGATCCGTAATAGATCAGGTTCAGCTCAGGATCATAGGAGATCCAGCCCCAGGTGGCGCCGCCGCCAATCTTCCACTGATCACCCTGCCAGGTCTTGAGGCTGGAGTCCTTGCCGACCGGCTTGCCGAGAGCGGTGGTCTTCTCGGCATCGACCAAGATTTGATCATCAGGGCCTTCCGAGTAACCGCGCCAAGCCAACTTGCCCGTTTTGAGATCGTAAGCCGTCATGTGAGCCTGGACGCCAAACTCGCCACCGGAAATGCCAACCAGGACCTTGTCCTTGACGACGAGCGCCGCAGAGGTTCCGGTTTCGCCCTTAGTAGGATCGCCGTTCTTCACAGACCAGGCGACCTGGCCGGTCTTGGCGTCGAGCGCAACCAGAGTGGTGTCGGCCTGGTGCAGGATGATCTTGCCGTCGCCATAAGCGAGGCCGCGGTTGACCGTGTCGCAGCACATCACCGGGATGACGTTCGGATCCTGCTTCGGCTCGTACTTCCAGATGATCTTGTTCTCGTTGGAAAGGTCAAGAGCGTAGACCTTGTTCGGGAACGGCGTGTGGACGTACATCGTGTTGCCGATGATCAGCGGGCCGCCTTCGTGGCCGCGCAGCACGCCGGTCGAGAAGGTCCAGGCAACCTGGAGCTTGCCGACGTTTTGTGCGTTGATCTGGTTCAGCTTGGAATAGCGAGTGCTGGCATAGTCGCCTGCCGGAATGACCCAATCCTTGGGATTCTGGGACATTTTGAGCACTTCGTCATTGGCTGACGCGCTCCCGACGGCGAGAGCCGCCGCGGAGCCAAGAAAGGTCGCCAGTAGCACCTTGCGCATAGTCATTCCTCCGTTGGTCTCGTTTATTGTTTCCGAAGCATTGCTTAATCACCGGGCTTCTCGTCCGGCGTCTGCTCGTGCAGGGCGGTCACGTTTGGGACCAGAAACGATGCTGTGCTGTGTCCTCCTCCGGATGAGAGCTACGGGTCCACGTGCAGGAGAGGCCCGTTCTTGTTGTTCCTGCCGCAATCCCTAACGACTTCGTCATCGGGAAACTTGCCCAAGAGGGAAGCCGGTTTGCTCGACAGCGCACGGACGCGAAGTTTTTGATTTTGCAGTAGCGAATTCAGCGGCTTCCGCGCGGCTTCGCGACTGCCTTGGCGCTCAGGTTCCCCTTGACGGCGCTGCAACTAAGGCGGAGGATTAACCGTCAAGGGTGGCAATGGAACGATCGCGCTCGTTTCAACAGACCGCTCAAATTCGAGGTAAACGTCACGCAATCATGGCTGAGGGCTCCGGCAGCGCTGGTTGCGATTCGCGTCGAATCTCCAGATGAAACCAGCGGCTGGATTAATGTCCGACACCATTCACACGCTCTCGACGACCGGTTTGACGCCGAAGCGGCAGATCCAGAGCTGGATCGACGGGCTGACAAGCCTGTGTGGGCATTTCGACGTCGATCCGCTCGAGGCGTCCTCGCTCGAGGGCCGCATCGACTACACAAGCGTCTCGCGTCTGAAGCTCTGCCAGATCGAGGTCAGCCAGCATCGCATCGCGCACACGCTGGCGCGCGCCAAGGCCAATGAACACCCGTACATCAAGATCCACTTCCAGACCTACGGCGTGTCCTATTTCGAGCAGGAGGGCCGCCATATCGAGCTGAACCCGGGCGACATCATCGCCTATGACGTCTCCTGTCCGCATTCGATCATCAGCCCCGCCTTCACCCGCCACGACGTGGTGATCGTGCCGAAGGCCTTGCTGCGCGACCGCGGATTCCCGTCGCAGCGGATGCCGGCCTGCAAATTGTCGGCGAAGACCGGGACGGGGAGGATCGCCCATGATTTCGTCCATGCCACCTTCGACGAGGCGGCCAAGCTCTCGGCGAACAGCGCGGTCGGTGTCGCCGATTCGCTGATCGACCTCTTGCTGCTGCCGTTGCGCGAAGCGGACACGATGTTCGATCGCGTCGGGCCCGAGGCGATGTATGTGCGCGCGCAATTCTTCATCCGCGAGCACCTGCGCGATCCGGATCTGTGCATCGACCAGATCTCCGCCGAGCTCGGCTGCTCCAAGCGCTATCTGCACATGCTGTTCTCCGAGCGCGGCACCACGGTGAGCGACTACATCTGGCAGGCGCGCTTGCAGAATTGCCGCCAGGAGCTCGAGGCGCACGGCGGCAAGACCATCACCGACGTCGCCTTCTCCTGGGGCTTCTCCAGCTCATCGCATTTCAGCCGCGTGTTCCGGAAATATTTTGGCGTGGTGCCGTCCTCGATCCACAAGGCCCAGCAGGGCGCCGCCGCCTCGGGCGAGCATTAGGCGAGCGCCACAGCCGGCGCAGGCCGCGGGGCGATATCTCTCAGGCCGATATGGCGACGTAGGGAATGCTGGTCACGAGAGCGACGAGCAGCACCGCGTTGCCCAGCATGCCGCTCCAATGCAGCCGGCGCAGCCGGTGCAGGGCTTCAGTATCGCCAGCGTCCCTCGCTCTGAGCTGGTCGTCGATCCGTTGCATGAACCAGCCGCGCCCCCATATGGCCAAGGCTGTAAGCAGGCCAACGCCGATCGCGGCGACCAGGCGGCCGTCGAGCAGGAAAGCCAGCGTCCCGATCACGCCGGCCACGCGCATCACCAGAAAATGGGCGTTGAACATCCCACGCAATAGCTGGGTGACGGGCTGGATATCGAGCTTCACCAGCAGGAAGGCGGGCGAGGCCAGCGTGAAATAGCCCATCGGAAAGAGCAGGATGATCATGACGGCAACGGCGACGCCATCCGGTGTCATGCGATCGGCCTTTCTTGTCCGCCGGTGAGGGGGTCCGGCACCGGCGCACAATCATAGCGGGAAAATGCGGTTCCGACACTAGGCTTTGGTCGGATGCCGGGTTGCGATGGGACGGCCCCGCGCGCCGCGCAAGGTTCAGGCCGGCTCGAGGCCGAGCGACCGCGCGCTCTCGATCCAGATCGGCAACTCGCGCTGATACAGGGCATTGGTCTCCTTGAAGCCGATGGCCGGCTCGAGCACGAAGGTCGCGAGAACCTCCTTCACCTTCGGATCGCTGTTGGCGGCGACGCAGAGCTCCGCCAGGCGGTCGACCACCGGCTGCGGCGTCGCCTTCGGCACGGCCCAGCCGGAGAAGCCGCTCACGGTGAAGAATTTTGACGTTGCGCCCTGCTCCGGGAGGGTCTTGATGGCGGGGATCGCGTCGACCTTCTTCGAATGCACGGCGAACACGGTGCCACGGTCGCTTTGCAGGACGGACTGCGCCGCCGTGTAGCTGCCCATTGCGGCATCGAGCGTGCCTTCCAGCATCCCTGTCCACATCGGCGCTTCGCCGCGGTAGTGAACCGGCTCGATGGAAAGACCGTACTGCTTGTTGAGCTCGTTGATCGTCATGTGCGGGGCCGAGCCCGCGCTATAGGTGCCGAAGTTGACCTTGCCACTCTTGCGCGCGAAGGCGACGAAATCCTCCAGCGTCTTGACCCCGGTCTTGGGGTTCGCGACCAGCAACAGGCCGGCGCCCGGAATGACGCTGACCAGCGTCAGATCCTTGTCCATGTCGTAGCCGGGATTCTTCATCACGACCCGGTTCATGATGTAGGTGGTCGAGATCGAGCACAGAATGGTGTGGCCGTCGGGCTCGGCGCGTGCGACCTCGGCGGTGCCGATCGCGCCGGAGGCGCCGGGCTTGTTCTCGACGACGACGGTCTTGCCGACCTGCTTGGAGATGAATTCGCCATAGGCGCGCGCGAGCAAATCGGTCTGTCCGCCGGCGGGATAGCTGCAGATCATACGAATCTGACGGGACGGCCACGCGGCCTGCGCCAAGGCGCCGCGCGCGACGAAGGGCATCGCGAGTGCACTGGTACCGGCGGCGATGAAGTGGCGGCGATCGAATTTTGCGGGCATGATTCCCTCCTGATTTTTGCCGACCCTACTGCATCAGGCTGAGGTGGTAGGCGAGACAGATTGGCGCATTCGACAAGGCCGCGCGGTGCCCATTTGCGCGTCATCCGGGCGATCGGGTCTTCCGCATGACGCGCAGCCAGACGATCTCGGTCAGGGCCACCGCAATCAGGCCGAACGTGCCACCGATCAGCACGTTGACGATGCGCTCCTCGGCGATGCCGCTGGCGCCGCCGGCAAAGGACGCGGCGAGCGCGATGAAGAAGCAGCGAAGGCCGAAGCCGACGATGTAGCGGGAGAACGAGATCAGCGTGAGCGTGGCCGCGAGAATCGCGATGGCGTAGCCGACGCGGCTTTGCGGCAGGGCAAGGCCCGCGAGAAAGCCGAGCGGCACGCCGACGAAGGCGCCGATCGCCCGCTGCTTCAGCTTGCCGGTGGACGCTGTGAGGTCGCCGACCACGACGCTTGCGGCCGACCACATCACCCATTGCCCCTGCGCGAGGTTGAAGATCTCGACCAGGGCGGCTGCGGCAAAGACCGCCATGGCGGTTGCTGCTGCGGGCAGAAACCATTCGGCCGCGGGCGGTCCGAACGAGGTCGCGGCATTGCCGCGCAGCCGCTGGTCGTAAATCTGGATAGCGCAGACGAGCGCCAGCGCGATCGGAGAGGAGGCGACGATCACGCCGGCATGACGTATCGCTTCCGCGGCGCTCACGCCCTCCCGCACCTCGCAGGCGAGATAGACAGCGGGGATGAACACCCAATTCCCGAGCGTACGGAAATGTTCGCCATAGCGCGTCCCCGCCACCGCAAGGAAGCCGGCGAGTGCCGTCAGCACCACGAATAGCGGCTTGACCGGAGCTGCAAGGAATAGCGCGGCAAAGGTGACGAGAATGGCGAGATAATGCCACGCGACGACTTTTGGCGGAAAGTGCTGCCTGAGCGCCGGAATAAGCAGCGAGACCGCGACGAGCCCCAGGTTCAGCAGCGCCGTCTCGCGCGAGATGAAATAGGCGGCGACCATCGGGCCGACGACGATCAGCGCGCGCAGGAGCTCGCTGGTCTTGACTTCGCGGGAGAGGAGATCGCGCAAGTTTGTGGCAGAAGGGATGGTCGGGGAATTCACGGGGCACCAAAGGGGCGGATGAAGCATGACGCGTAGCGCCGGACAACGCCCGCACCTTAGCGCGTGAGGCGACGGCCACGCCACACCCTCGCTGTCATCGCCCGCGTCGCGGGCATGACAGCGGAGTAAATGGATACGCTCGCCCGCCACCGCTCCCCGCGTCGGACGACCGTCACCTTTGAATGATCTTCGCCCAGACATCGCCGAGCACCGCAGGCTCGCGCGGCGGCAGATAGGTGAGGCCGGCCTGCTTGCCGAATTCGGCGATCTTGCCCTCGGCGGCAAGGCTGGTCAGCGCCTTGTTGACCGCGTCGATCAGTGCGCCGTCGCTGGCGAGCCCGACATAGCCGCGATTGGCGCCGATCGGATAATAATAGCCCGACGCGGTGATCGTCGTGTCGGGATGCGCGGCGCGGTGGGCATCGAAGCGGCCGAGGTCGATCAGCGTCGCGTCATAGTCGCCGCGCTGGAGCGCGCCGAGGAGATCGTCGCGGCCGGTGACGAGATGGGTGATGCTGTCGATCAGGCGGCCCTTGTCGAAGGTCATCAGGATGGCATCGCCCAGCGAGCCGCTCTCGATCGCAAGGCGAAGGCCGGCGAGATCGCCGATGTCGCCGATCTTGCGGCCCTGCGCTTTCGGCCCGAGTACCACCGTCATCGGCGAATAGACGTAAGGCTGGCTCGGCGCGAGCACGCCGAGCGCGACGCGGCGGCGCCGGTCGTCGCGCGTGGCCCCGGTGAAATCCGGCAAGCGTGCCGTCTTCATGCCGGGCTTGACGAGGGAATCCGTCGTCAGCGCATAGCCACCGACCAGCGAGCAGCGCCCGTCCGAGAGCAAGGCGTTGGCCTCGAGCTGCGGGCTCGAATCCTCGTCCAGCTTGCTCTCGAACCACTGGATCTTCAGCGGCCGGCCGATCCGGTCCGCGATCGCCTGCGCCAGCAGCACGTCGAAGCCTGAATCCGGCTTGCCCTTGTGATGCACCGAGAGCGGAGGCCGATCCTCATCGAGGCAGACCTTCAGCGGCTCGTCGGCCGCGCGCGCGGCGGTGGTCGCCGCCGCGAGGATCGCGGCAACGCTCCACGCGATCAGCCAGCGTCTCATGGCTTCCTCCGGCTCGAGACGAAGGCCCAGAGATTGCCGATCTCGTCGTCGCTCAAAATGTCGGCCCAGGGCGGCATCTTGTTGTTCTTGCCGTTCTTCACCGTGGTGACGAAGCGCGTCTTGTCGTCGGGAAAGGCGCGCAGGTCCGGCGTGATGGTGCCGGAATTCATCATGTTGGGGCCGTGGCAGTGCGAGCATTTCGAAGCATAGGTCGACTTGCCATGGTCGATCTGTGCCTGCACGGGATTGCCGGTTGCATCGTCCGCGGCACGAACGGTCGCCGCAAGCGCGACCGTCAGCACCGCGACGGTGGCGATCGTCGCCACCGTCTTGTGAGATATGTCTTTCAGCATCGGGCCGTGGTTATTGCTTGACCGCAAAAACCCACAGCGAGCCGCCAGGCGGCACCTTGGCAAGCCGCTCGTCGCCGGAGAACAGCGAGTAGACGCCGCCATAGCCGGAGGTGACGGCAATGTACTGCACGCCATCCTGCTGCCAGGTCACCGGCTGTCCCTCGATGCCCGAGCCGGTCTGGAACTGCCAGAGCTTCTTGCCGGTGTCGGCATCGAAGGCCTCGAACTCGCCGGTCAGCGCGCCCGAGAACACGACGCCGCCCGCGGTCGACAGCACGCCCGAGAAGCGCGGGATGTCGCTTGGCGCTTCCCACTTGGCCTTGCCGGTCATGGGATCGATCGCCTTCAGATGACCGCGCGGGCCGTCACCCCACTCCCAGAGGTCGGTGAGGTCCATGCCGAGATACCATTCGCCCTGCTTGAAGGTGACAGGCTCGGTCTTGTACCTGCCGCCGAAGGCGAGCGTGTTGGCATAGGCGAGGCCGGTCTGCGGATTGAACGACATCGGCTCCCAGTTCTTGCCGCCGAGGATCGACGGATAGACGGTGACCTTCTTGCCGTCGCGCGCGTCCTTCGTGACGTCGGTCTCGATCGGCTTGCCGGTCTTCATGTCGACGCCGGTCGCCCAGTTCACCTTCACGTAAGGATTGGCCGCGAGCAGCTTTCCGTTGGTGCGGTCGAGCACGTAGAAGAAGCCGTTGCGGTTGGCGTCCATCAGCACCTTGGTCGGCTTGCCCTCGACATTCATGTCGGCGAGGACCATCTCGGCCACCGAGTCATAGTCGAACGGATTGTTCGGCGAGAACTGGTAGTGCCACTTGATCTTGCCGGTCTTGGGATCCATCGCCAGCACGGAGCAGGTGTAGAGGTTGTCGCCGGGACGCACCGCCGAGTTGAACGGTCCGGGATTGCCGATGCCCCAATAGACCGTGTTGAGCTCGGGGTCGTAGGAGCCGGTGATCCAGGTCGAGCCGCCGCCGAGCTTCCAGGTGTCGCCCTTCCAGGTGTCGCCACCGGGCTCGTCGGGCGAGGGGATCGAATGGGTACGCCAGAGATGCTTGCCCGTCGCCGGATCCCAGCCGTCGATGAAGCCGCGGGTGCCGAACTCGGCGCCGGAGATGCCGGTGATGACGACGCCGTCGGCGACCAGCGGCGCCACCGTCATCGAATAGCCTTCCTTGATGTCGGCGGCCTTCTGCCGCCACAGCTCCTTGCCGTCCTTGGCATCGAGCGCGATCACGTTGGCGTCGAGCGTGGTGCGGAAGACCTTGCCGTCATAGAGGGCGGCGCCGCGGTTGATGATGCCGCAGCAGACGATACGCGGCGTCTCGGCGGGATACTCGATCTTGGATTTCCAGATCTGCTTGCCGGTCTTGGCGTCGACCGCCATGGTGGCGTTGTGCGAGGTCACGTAGATCACGCCCTGGTACACCAGCGGCTGCGATTCCTCGCTGCGATCGTCGTTGAAACTGTAGTTCCAGACCGGGACGAGATTCTTGACGGTGTCCTTGTTGACCTGGTTCAGCGTCGAGAAGCGCTGCAGATTGTAGCCCATCCCGTAGTTGAGAACGTTCGATGTATCGGTCGCACCCTTGACCAGCTGCTCGGTAGTCTGGGCGTTTGCACACGTCGATGCAAGCATGACGAGGCTCGCGGCCATCGCAAAGCGTTTCATCCGTTCCTCCCAATATGCGCGCCTTTTGACGCTGCGGTAGCAACACTCCGCCCGATTGCAAAAACCGTCAATACGAAAGTCGTAAACGCGCTGACGATATGTTGGATGCCAGATGCCGGTCACCTGACGGAAACCTGACAACCGACTTTCACTTGTGCGCAGACGCTGAAAAAATTCCGTGGCATGAAGCGGTGCCGGCTTCGGCCGCTCTGCTCGGGCAGTCGGGTTCCGCGAGTTGTGCGGTGCGCAGGTTGCAATTCCGGACTTGAACCGGGGCTCGCTTGTAGACTTATGTCGTTTCGATCCCGTGCGAATCGGGGTCTGGTCAGGAGGGTTTGATGATTTCACGTCGCTCAGTTGCGCTTGCGCTCACGATTGCAGTGCTGTCCGGTCCCGCGTGGGCTGCTTCCGGCAACGCCGTAAAGATGTTCGATACCGACAATGACGGCACGCTCGATCTCGCCGAGGTGAAGAAGGCGGCCGCCGCGCTGTTCGCAAAGCTCGATCCCGATCACGACGGCACGCTGGACGCGCGTGAATTGCGCGGACGGTTAACGGCGAAAGAACTCGCCGCCGCCGATCCCGATCGCGACGGGACTCTCACGCTCGACGAATATCTCGCGGTGGTGGAGCAGCGCTTCAACGCAGCGAATCCCGACAAGGACGGAACGCTGGATGCGAAGGAGCTGAACTCGCGCGCCGGCCGCGCGCTGCTGCGCTTGTTGCGGTGAGAGACGCGGCGCTTGACTGGGAGCGAAGGTGATTTGCCCGAGAGGGAAATTCGCGAGCATAATGCGACAGTTCGCTGTGTTTGCGCTTCGATTCCAGACTTGCGCTGCACCTGACGCAGCCCTAGGTTTTGCCCCGCGCGATGTCGCGCTCAATACCCTTGGGAGACCCGAATGGCTTGGAAAGCTCCGAAGATCGTGGAAGTGCCGGTCGGCATGGAAATCAACATGTACGCCTGCGCTGCGCGCAAGTAAGACTGACGACCTGCCGCGGCTTCGATGGCGAACGCCGTCGAAGCCGTGGTAGTGTTCGCAATGCCCATTGGAGCCCACACGATCTGGACGGCAATTGCGTTCGGTGTTGCGCTTGCACCGGCGTGTGTCAGTGCCGAAGAGAGCTTTGATACCGAGCACATCTTCGGCTTCATGATCGGCACCGACGTCGGCAATCCCGGTGAGCGCGAATTCCAGACCCAAACGACAGGGCGCTTCGGCAAGGGCGGCACCTATCGCGCCCTCCAGCAGGAGGTCGAGATCGAAGTCGTGCCGCTGCCGAACTTCCGTATCGAGGTCGGCGGCACCGCCACGCTGCATGACATCACCGGCGTCCCTGATATCGGCGACCGCCGCCAGTTCAATTTCCAGGGCGCCTCGCTCGACCTGCGTTACCGCCTGCTCGACCGCGAGCGCGCGCCATTCGGATTGACTGTCGCCGCCGAACTCCATGGCGATCGCATCGACGAGACCAGCGGCGCGAAGGGGCGGATGTACGGCACCGATTTCACGCTCGCTTTCGACCGCGAGCTGGTCCCGAACTTCGTCATCGGCGCGCTCAACCTGATCTATCAGCCGGAATGGGCGCGCTTCGAGGTGGCAGGTCTGTCCGAGAAGAGTTCGACGATCGGGGCGGCGTTTGGCGGCTTGGTGCGCGTGCGCCCCAATTTTCTGCTCGGTGGGGAGATGCGCTACTTCCGCCAGTATGAGGGCATCGGCCTCGGCGAGTTCTCGGGGCAGGCGCTGTTTGTCGGTCCGACCGCCTATTTCCAGCTATCGGAGAAGTCGCGGCTCACCCTGAGCTGGAGCATGCAGGCCTGGGGTCGCCCGGCCGGATCGGGCGGCAATCTCGACCTCGTCAATTTCGAGCGTCATCAGGCGCGATTGGTGTTCGGGGTAAACTTCTAGGGTGTTTGTTCCGCCTCTGCCTGCGCGCTGGGAGCGGGAACATCCCGTCCGTTTGAAACTTCCCGCTCCTCGGAACGTAATCTTTCGTGCTAATCTCCATTGTCCCCTTGCGACAGGATCCCGGCATGAACCCGATTGACCTGGTGGTGACTGTGTGTGCGGTGCTCTCGCCTGCGACCTGCGAGGAGCAGCACCTGGTGTTCAACTTTGCGGGGTCGCCCAGGCAATGCGTGATGGCTGCGCCGCCCTATATCGCGCAATGGGTCGGCGACCATCCGAAGTGGCAGGCGGTGCGGTGGCGCTGCGAATATCCGCACCCGAACGACAAGGCATGAAGCGCTCGCGCTGCCGGGTCTTGAGTGCTCTAACCCCTCATCCTGAGGAGCCGCGAAGCGGCGTCTCGAAGGATCGAGGCCGAGCTGAATCGGCCGGGCCTTCATAGTTCGCCCGGCGATGCGAAGCATCGTCCGGAGACGCGCTTCGCGCTCCTCACCATGAGGGTCTCATAACTATTTCGTGCAGTCCTTCAGGTCCTTGTCGGCGATCGAGAACACCGCGTCTGCCTTGATCTCGATGTCGCGGACGATGCACTGCCGCGCGTTGGGATAGCTGACCCTGGCGTCGTAGCGGCCGGGCTCGACGCCGGTGATGCGCAGCCGCTCGTCGTGGTCGACCTCCTTGTCCTTGTCGTTCAGGCACTGGTTCGGTCCCCACTCGGTCTTGCCGGCGGGCGCGAGCTGGAAGCCGGAGATCGTCTCCGTCGTCAGATTCCAGAGCCGGATGCCCTTGCCCTTGCTTTGGGCTGCGGCTTCGCCGGCCAACGTCAACAACGCGATCAAAGCCAGAAACCAACGCATCAGCCGATCCTCCCAAAGGCGCCCCGTTATTCCCTGATCAGGCGCTCGCGGTTCTTTGCCTTGTCGAAATTTCTGGCGCGGTCAAGGCCGATCGGCGCGATCAGCTTCGCCGAGACGAGATCGGCGCCCTCGAAATCGGCGTCAGTGACGGTGGCTCCGGTCAGGTCGGCGCCGCCGAGTTGGGCGTTTTTCAGCGATGCACCGCTCAGATCGGCTCCCTTGAGGGAGGCAAATTCGAGATCGACGCGCGACAGGTCGGCGTTGCGCGCGTTCACCCGTTCCAGATTGGCGGATCTCAGCACCGCGCGCATCAGCCCCATCGACTGGTTGCGCATATCGGCGCCAAGATGCGCGTCCGCGATCGAGGCGCCGACCAGGCTTGCGCCGGTGAGGTCGGCCGCGATGCGAGCACCGGTCAGGTCCGCGCCGTCCAGACGCGCGCGCGCCATCTGCGAGGCGAACAGATTGGCGCCCTTCAGGCTCGCGCCCGCGAGATCAGCGTCCAGCAGCCACGCCTGATCGAGGATCGCATGATCAAGATGGGCACCGGCGAGTTTTGTCTTGTTGAGTCGTGCCGCACGGAGAATAGCCGCGGAAAGGTCGAGACCCGAGAGATCAAGCCCCGACAACCGCTTGCCGGTGAAATCGGCCGGCGCCCCGGCGCTGGCTTTGGCCAGGATGGTCTCGACCTCCTGCCGGCTCATTTCCGCGGAGACCATCGCGGGTGACGTGAGGTCGACGTCACGCATCATGTCCTGCGCGCTCGCCATGGTCGCGACGAGAGCGAGGCCAAGCGTCATGAGGGCGACCATTCGCTTCATCGTCAGGCTCCGCTACGGGTCCTGTTTAGCACGCGCTTTGCCTGGCTGCCTATGAGGCATCACGCCCGGCATGTTCGCCGCCATGTTCACCTTAGGTCCTCGCCAAGAGGCCCGCCCTAATCGTGGCTATCTCTGCGTCGCCGCGTGCGCCACGCGGGATGCTGATGGGCACTTCTGCCAGAATTCGCGCCGGCTGCGGCGACAGGAAGAACAGGCGGTCACCGAGGCGGACCGCATCGTCGAGGCTGTGGGTGACGAGCAGCGTCATCATGGGGCGGCTTGCGACCAGCGTCGCGATCTCGTCGCGCAGGCGGCCCGCGAGCGCGTCGTCGAGCGAGGCGAGGGGCTCGTCGAGCACGAGCAGATCGGGCTCGACCGCGAAGGCGCGGGCCAGCGCGACGCGCCGGGCAAGACCCAGCGACAATTCGCCGGGAAAGTGGCTGCGATGCGCTTCCAGCTCCAGGATCCTGAACAGTTCCGACAGCTTCGCTTCGGAGATATCAGGAGCCGCAAGCCGCACATTCTGTTCGACCGAGCGCCACGGCAACAGCCGCGGCTCCTGGAACACCATCCCGATCCGCGCTTCCGGTGGACGCGCGATGGTCCCGTGGAAATCGCGGTCGAGCCCGAGGATGATGCGCAGCATCGTGCTCTTGCCGCAGCCGGAGGGGCCGATCAAAACGCCGACCTCACCGGATTGAAGCGCGAAGCTGACCGGGGCCAGTACCTCGTGCGTTTCGCCCGCGGCACTCCTGAATGTCTTTCCGGAGATATCGACTTCAAGCCGCACGGGGCCGCCACCGTGTTGCGCGGGCTTCGAACGGCTGCACCAGCAAGGTTTCGATGACGAGCACGACGGCCGCGAAGGTGAGCGAATAGGCCAGCAGTCGCGGCGTGTCGAACAGCTGGAAGGCGACGCCGATCTCGAAGCCGACGCCGTTCGGCCGTCCCAGCAGTTCGGCCACCAGCACGATCTTCCATACCAGCGACAATCCGGAGCGGGCCGAGGCTGCGATATAGGGCGCAAGCTGCGGCAGCACGACGTGGCGGAACGCGCGCCAGCGCGGCATCGCGAACACGGTGGCCATCTCGTCCAGCGAACGGTCGAGCGCGCGCGTGCCCTCGCGCAAGGTGACGATGGCGGTCGGCAGCTTGTTGATGGCGATCGCCGCGATCGCGGCCGCTTCGGTCAGGCCGGCCCAGATATAGGCGAGCACGATCACGACCAGCGCCGGCAGGTTCAGGAGCAGGATCAGCCAGGGATCGCCGAGCCGGTCGGCGAGCTTCACCCGTCCCATCAAATAGCCGATAGCACTGCCGAGCGACATCGCCAGCACGAAGGCGAGCGCGACGCGCGCCAGCGTAGCGCCGAGATGCAGGAACAGGGCGCCGCTCGTTGCTTCCGCGATGATGACGTTGAGCACGGCAGGCGGGGAGGGCAGCTTTGCGCCGCCGACGAACAGCGCCGCAATCCACCAGGTCGCGAGGAATAGGGAAAACGAGAGAAGACGCAGCACCTCAGTCTCCGGGGACTGCGTGATAGAAGGTGCCGGGATCGAGCTCGGTCGCCGGCCCGACCAGGTCGCGTCCGCCGATCTCGGCGAGCACGCGATAGAGCACGCGCGCATCCGCCTCCTCGTCCACGATGCTCCGGCGCGGAATGCCGTCGCGATAGTGGTCGCGGTAGGTCTTGAGGATGGCCGGATCGCTCGCGCCGGTGAGCGGCGCGATCTTGTCCCAGGCGGCGTCCGAGGTGACCAGCAGCTGCTTGGCCTTGCGGGTCATCGCAATGAAGCGCGCCACCGCATCGCGATGGCTTGCGGCCCAGCTCTCGTCGAAGACATAACCGACCGCGGACACCGCGCCCTTGGCCCCCAGCTTCGGCAAAATGTCCTCGATGCCGGCGAGGCGGCGAAAACCCTTGGCCTCGAGCTGCGCACAGAAATTCCAGAAGTTGAGGCTCGCATCCATCTCGCCGTCGAGGGCCTTGGCGGCGATCAAAGGCGGCGCGCCGTAGACGATGCTCGCATCTGACTTCAGATCGATGCCGTCCTGTTTCATCCGCGCCTGCAGCAGCAGCCAGCTCTTGTCGATCGCGCCGCCGCCGACGCCAAGCTTCCGTCCCTTCAGGTCGGCGAGCGTCCTGATCGGCGAGGATGCGGGCACCATCACCGCGCCGAGCGCGCTGGAATACGGATAGAAGGTGAGCTTGGCGCCGAGCACGCGCTCGCGCGACACCCACAGCCAGTCCGACAGGATGATGTCGGCACTCCCGGCGCGCAGCGCGATCTTGCCGGCCTCGGGGCTCGCGAGCTCGGCGACGTCGAGCGACAGGTCGGCTTCCTTGTCGAGCCCGCCGGCGCGGATCGCGGCCAGCTCCCAGGAGAATGTTCCGGTCTTCTGCACTGCAAGGCGGATCGTATCCGCCGCGCGGCCGGGTGCGGCCAGCGACAGCGCCAGCGTCATCGCGAGCGCCAATGTTCGTCCAGGCGCTCTCGAACCAAGTGCTCTCATCACCTTGTGAGCCGTTTCCTCAGATAGAGTGCTTTTCATGACAATACGCATAGCATAGCTTTCGTCGCAACCAGCGGGAGGACGCTCATGAATCTGGCGGGACAGCTACGACCGATTGTCGCCGCATTGGCGGTGTGGGCTGCGACCGTCTACGCCGCGCGTGCCGAGGAGGCCAATGATTATCCGACCTCGGCGCGTGCCGAATACGTCTATGGCTGCATGAAGGCCAATGGCGAGAGCCGGCAGTCGATCGAGCAATGCTCCTGCTCGATCGACGTGGTGGCCTCGATCGTGTCCTATGACCGTTACGTCACCGCCGAGACGGCGCTGAGCATGTCCCAGGTGCGCGGCAATCTCGGCGTCCAGTTTCGTACGTCGGAGCAGGCGAACTCAGCGGTGAACGATCTCAGGCGCGCGCAGGCGGAAGCCGAGGTGAGGTGTTTCTGACTCTTTCTTCCTTCTCCCCTCATGTCCGCCGAAGCCTTGGCGAAGGCGGATGCGGGAGAAGGTGGCATAGGCGGCCTAGGGCCGCCGTTCTTAAGAACGCCGAAGCAAAGCTTCGGCTATGGCGCCGGATGAAGGGTATGTCTCCGCGAATACTATCGCAAGAGAGTAGCTCGCGGAGACAAACCCCTCACCCAAGCGAATTTTTGTCTACCAGCGGTGCTGCCCTCTCCCACAAGGGGCGAGGGCACAGTCATCCGCACCGCGTTTGACTTTGAAGGGGGAGGGAAGGCAGCGCCTCACGTCCCCGGCTTCTCCACATCCCATTCATTGCGGAACACGTGCCCATCCGTGTCCTTCGCTTCCGCACGGAAACGCCTGGCGCCGTTGGAGACGTAGGTGAAGCGCAGATTGGGATCCTCCGAGATCGAGATGCCGCCCTCCATCGACAGCACGGGACTGTCGTCCTGCGTCAGCTTCAGCTGGTTGACGAAGAAGGCGGGGATGTAGAGCTGCGTGACCTGGTCCATCTGCAGGCCGGAATTGTTGGGATGGCCGATCATGATCTGCGCCTCGCGGACGCGGCTCGCAGGTGCCTCCTCGCGCGCGAATTGCCGGTAGCGCATCTGGCCGAGCCGGTTCCTGGCTTCCTCGATGTTCTTTCCTGCCGGCGCCGAGCAGCCGCCCGAGGCCTTCACATAGGTCTTGGCGACGTAGAGCTGGCCGTCGCTGAGCTCGGCGACCGCGTGGACGTCGGTGTAGTTGTTGACGCGCACGCGCGTGGAGATCTCGGTGACGTTGGCATCTGCGCCGAGCTCGAACTTTGCCGCCATCGGCGCGGGGTTGCGGTCGATCACCAGCGTGATCGAACGGATGCGGCGGCTATCCGCCGGCGACAGTTTGCTGCGCAGGGTCACCGGCACGATCGCCGCGTCCTCGGCGCGATAGGGCATCTCGATGCCGATGACGTCGTTGCCGTCGTTGATCGGACGGTTGCTGAAGATGTCCTGGACCAGGCCCGGCCAGGGATCGTAAGCCTCCTCGGCACTCGCCGGCACAGCGAAGGCGATGCCAAGCAATGCGGCGATCAGGGGCAGGCGGCGTGTGCATCCCGTCATGGTCGTGGTCCCGTGCGGACGAAGCAGTTTTCTCTGGGGCGGCATAGCCGATCCCCGTCCAGCGTAGCGCGTCCACTACTCCCATTCAATTTCCGAAAATGCTGCGGTTGCGTTGCGGGCATTGTAGTCGTCGAACAATTGCCAATGCGGCCGTTCCGATGCGGCCGCCTTGTCGGCGGCAGTCCGGATCGGCTCACCCTTCTTGTTCGACGCCCGGACGTCCGCCAGCAGCGTCGTGAGATAACGCCGCTCGTCGCCGAGCGCGGCAGGCCAGTCGCTCACAGGCCCGTGACCGGGCACGACGCGCTGCGCGGGAATCTTGTCGAGTTCCCCGAGCGTGCCGAGCCAGCCGCGGATGCTACCGTCCATCACCGGGATATGGCGGAGGAAGACCAGGTCGCCCGCGAACAGCGTCTTGCTTGTCTCGTCGAACACGGTCAGATCGTTGTCGCTGTGCCCGGCCGGCCAGGCCCGCAAGGTGAGGCGGCGCGACCCGAGATCGAGCGTCAGGGTATCAACGACGAGCAGGGTGGGCGGCACGATCTTCACGGGATCGATCAATTCGCTACCCATGAGGCGTCTAAAATTGTCGAGATAATACGGCCCGCGCGTCGCCAGCGCCTGCGGCAGCTTGCTGTGGCCGACGAAGCTGGTTCCCTCTGCGGCAAAGGCCGCATTGCCGAAGACATGGTCGGGATGGCCATGGGTGTTGATGACGTAGCGGATCGGCTTTGATGTGCGAGCCCGCACCGCCGCCAGCAGCGCCTCGCCCTCACGCAGGCTGCCGCCGGTGTCGATCACGGCCACCGCGTCCTCGCCGACGATGAAGCCGACATTGGCCATGTCCCCTTCGTTCTCGCGGGTCATGAGCGCGATGGTCCCGGAGTGTACGAAGATTCCCGGCGCGACTTCGCTCACAGGCAATTCGGCCGCCGCAGCGCGTGCTAGCGTTGCTATCCCCAGCAGGGACAAGGCTGCGATCACGAGAGCGATGCGAGACACTTTTCCGCCTCAGTTCAAAGGGTTGCGCGCATTGCACTGCAACAAAGCAAAGCCAGCACAAAGTTTAGCAAAACATGGCGTGTCATGCGTTGCATGGCTAGCATTCAAACAAACCGAGGAGGAAGCGCGATGACGGAGGCCGGACGACATCGTCGCTGGTTGTTTTCACTGTGGATCCTGGTGGCATCCTGCGCGTTCGGCGACGTCGCCATCGCGCAGACCAGCGAGACCGGCGACCTCTCGTTCGAGCTGGTCGACCCGAAAGTGCTGCGCGTCTGTGCCGACCCGCGCAATCTGCCGTTCTCGAACGAGAAGGGCGAGGGGTTCGAGAACAAGCTCGCCGAGCTGCTCGCGGACAAGCTCCAGAAGAAACTCGACTACGTCTTCTTCCCGCAAGCCACCGGCTTCGTGCGCATGACGCTGGGCGCGCATCGCTGCGACGTCATCATGGGATTTCCGCAAGGTGATGACCTCGTGCAGGGCACCAATCCCTATTACCGCACGACCTATGCGCTGGTCGCCAAGACCGGCAGCGGGCTCGAGGACGTCGATACGCTCGAAGACGCGCGCCTGAAGGGCAAGCATGTCGGCATCGTCGCCGGCACGCCGCCGGCCACCAACATGGCGATCGCCGGCCTGATGGGCGATGCAAAGCCCTATCCGCTGATGATCGACACGCGCTTCGACAACTCCGCGCAGGCAATGGTCGACGACCTCGTCGCCGGCAAGATCGACGCCGGCGTGCTGTGGGGGCCGATGGCCGGGTTCTATGCCAAGAAAGCCGGATCGCTGCACGTCACGCCGCTGGTGAAGGAAACGACCGGGCCGAAGCTGGTCTATCGCATCGGCATGGGCGTGCGCCCCGCCGACCAGAACTGGAAGCGGCAGCTCAACAAGCTGATCCAGGAGAACCAGGGCGAGATCAACAAGATCCTGATCGACTTTGGTGTGCCGCTGCTCGACGAGAGCGACAAGCCGCTCGGCGCGGAGACGGCCAAGAAGACGCCATGAGGCGGCGCGTTGCCGCCGCGCTGCTCGCCGCCATTCTGGTGGTGCCGGCGTTGGCGCAGCAGCAGGAGCCGTTCGAGCCCGAGGGATATCGCGCCGACAATTACCGCGCGCCGGTGCCGGCGACGCTCACTGGCGCGCGCGTGCTGACGACTGCGGAGGCCGAAGCGATCTGGCGTACGAAGAGCGGCGCATTCATCGACGTGCTGCCGCGCGCGCCGAAGCCGAAGAACCTTCCCGAAGGCACGGTGTGGCGGGATGAGCCGCGGAAAAACATTCCGGGCAGCATCTGGCTGCCGGACAGCGGCTACGGCGTGCTGGCGCCCGCCATGGACGATTATTTTCAGCGCGGCCTCGCCCGCGCCGCGCGCGGCGACAAGGCTGCGCTGCTCGTGATCTACTGTCTGGCCGACTGCTGGATGTCCTGGAACGCCGCCAAGCGCGCCTTGGCTTACGGTTATGCCAACGTAGCCTGGTACCCCGACGGCACCGACGGTTGGGAGCGCGCGAAGTTACCGACCGAGGAGACGCAGCCGCAGCCGCGGCCGGAGCAGTAGTTCAAGCAAGTCGCAACAGCGTGGCCTCGTGGTTCGAGACGACCGCTTCGCGGTCTCCCACCATGAGGGTCCTAGGATCTCGCCGCGAAACCAGACCTCATCCTGAGGAGCCCGCCAAGGCGGGCGTCTCGAAGGATGGCCGCAATGAGGCTGAAGATTTCGGCCTACTGCTTCTGCAGCTTGGTCAGCGTGCCCGTACCGTTGTTGTCGGTCGCCGAGTACGTCACCCTGTCGCCGGCATGGACGGCATCCAGCATCGCGGCGTCCTTGGCCTTGTACTCCTGAAGCGCGCCGGCGCCGCCCGCGCTGCCGCCGACCGTGCCTTTCTGTGTCTGCTGGATCGAGATCGTGCTGTTGAGCCGGTCGATTCTGGTGACCATCCCGGTCATGTCGTCAGCAAAAGCGGGGGACGCGAGCGTGCTGATGGCTGCAGCGCATGCGAAGATGAATTTTGTTGTTCCCATCGAGGCCTCCCGACGTCTTGAAGTCCACTTCGACAAGCCATCTTGAATGGATTTAGTTCCGGCAGATAGCGCGGCAAAAGGTTAACGATCCCGAGGCGATCGCGGGAACTTTTGGTGAGCTGTCAGCGAGGCTGACGCTATTCCATTTCCTGCTGGATCACGCGTCCGAGAGCGAACAGGCGCTGGTCGATCGTGGTCGGAACTTCACAAACGAACCGCACCACCTTGTGGCGGTCCTCGAAGATGCGGGTCTTCCAGATCAGCTCGTTGCTGAGCGCCTCGACCTTGGCCTCGTCGCGCGGCGTTGCGCTCTGGAGCGTCTGCAGCGCCAGGGTCTCCTCGCGAATCTTGTCGGCGGCCTCGCGCTGCTTGCGGCTGACGCGTTCGAGCCCGCTCATGACCTGGGAGCGCTGCGCGTTGAGTGTGTCGAACAGGCCGGCGAACAGGAGTTTTGCGTTCGCGGTCTTGTCAGTGGCGGAGCCCGCCAGAAATTCCTTGACCGACTTCTCCGCCTCGTCGAGCGGCGTCTTGCGCGCCGACAGCTTTGAGACCAGCGCGCTGATCTTGGCGTCGTCCTTCCACTTGGTCTCGGCGTCGTCGAGCGCCGGGCCGGCCCACACCGCGGCGAGAGAAATCACCGGCACTTTTGCCTGCGTGCAGGGCCAGTCGGGATAGCGCGGATCGGCCGCGCGTGCGGCCGTGCCCGCAACAGCGAGCGCCACAGCGCCTACGATCACGATCCCTGATCTCATCATTCGCCTCCCGCAGGGCCCCGTCGCGCCAGCCCGCGCGAGGGATCATAGGCCAGAATCGCGCCGATCATGAAGACGATTGTGCAGGCCGCCACGACCGCCAGCGAGATCCAGTTGATTTGCCCGTAGAATGCAAAACGTATCAGCTCGACCGCATGGGTGAATGGGTTGGCCTGGCAGAGATAGTAGAGATAGGGGCTGCCCTCCTGCACCCGCCAGAGCGGGTAGAGCGCGGAGGAGGCGAAGAACATCGGAAAGATCACGAAGTTCATCACGCCGGCGAAGCTTTCGAGCTGCTTGATGCCCGAGGAGATCAGCATGCCGAGCGAGCCCAGCATCAGCCCGGACAGGATCAGCGCCGGCAGCACGGTGAGATAGCCGATCGCGGGAGGGGTGATGTCCCAGAACCAGGCGATCAGCAGGAACGCATAGACCTGGAGCAGCGACACCGCGGTGCCCGCCAGCAGCTTGCAGAACAAGAGGAATCCGCGCGGCAGCGGGCTCACCAGCAGCGTCCGCATATTGCCCATCTCGCGGTCATAGACCATCGAGAGCGAGGACTGCATGCCGTTGAAGAGCTGGATCATCGCCATCAGCCCGGGCGCGATATAGACCTCGTAGAGGATGTAGGTCTCGTAAGGCGGGATGATCGAGATGCCGAGCACCTGGCGGAAGCCGGCGGCGAAGATGAACAGCCATACCAGCGGCCGCACCAGCGCCGAGATGAAGCGCTCACGCTGATGCAGGAAGCGCAGCCCCTCGCGCCAGACGATGCCGGTGAGGCAGGTCATGTATTCCGCGGCCGAGAAACCGCGCGGTGAATCCCGCGTCGTGATGCTGCTCATGCGCCGCCTCCCGGCATCGTCTGCGCACCGGTCAGGCGCATGAAGGCGGTGTTGACGTCCTGCGCGCCGGCATCCGTGATGACGCGGCTCATCGGCCCCTGCGCCAGCACCTTGCCCTGGTGCAGCACCACGAGGTCGTCACCGGCCGTGATCTCGTCGAACAGATGTGTGGCCCAGAGCACGCCGATGCCTTGCTCGGTCACGAGCTGGCGGACATGGCTGATGATGTCGGCGCGCGCCTTGACGTCGAGGCCGACGGTCGGCTCGTCCAGCAGCAGCAGGCGCGGCCGGTGCAGCAGGGCGCGGGCGATCTCCAGCCGCCGCATCTGGCCGCCCGAGAGATCGCGCACCTTGCTGCCGGCGCGCTCCGAGAGGCCGATGCGGCCGAGCAGCTCGCCGCTGCGCGCGGCCGCCTCGCGCCGGCTGATGCCGTGGAGTGCGGCGTGATAGAGCAGGTTCTGCGTCAGCGACAGATCGAGATCGAGCGTGCGCGGCTGGAATACGACGCCGAGCAGCCGCAGCGCCTCGCCGGGGCTCTTGCTGATGTCGTGGCCGAAAATGCCGACGCGGCCGGACTGGATGCCGAACAGGCGCGTGATCAGCGAGAACAATGTGCTCTTGCCGGCGCCGTTGAGCCCGAGCAGCGCAGTGAAGCTCGCAGGCTGTACATTGAAGGAGACGTCCATCAACGCCCGGCGCGGCCCATAGGAATGGCTGACGCCGTCGATCGACAGCGCCGGCACCGCGGCCGCTTCCAGCCTCGGCATCCCCTGTGGCTCGGCGATGGGAGCAGGGCTGGTCATGGCGCGATCGTAATGCCCCAGGGCAGTTCGCCCACCTGAATGGTCTTGATCACCTTTTGCGCGGCGACGTCGATGACGGAGACGTCGTTCGAGACGCCGTTGGTCGTGAGCAGATATTTCTCGTCCGGCGTGAACGCCATGTGCCAGACGCGCTGTCCCACCAGCAGGTATTTCGTCACCTTGCGCGAGGCGACGTCGACCACGGCGACGCGATTGGCGGGGCCGAGCGCAACGAAGGCGGTCTTGTCGTCCCTGGTCATGCCGATGCCGACCGGCTGGATCGCCTCTTTCCGCAACCCCGGAATCTCGAACGTGACCTTGCCGGTCACCTCGTGCTTTTTGGGATCGATGATCGAGACCGTGCCGCCGATCTCCGAGGATACCCACAGCTCCGAACTGTCGTGCTTGAATTCGGCAAAGCGCGGCCGCGCGTCGACCAGCACGTTGGCGACGATCTGGCGCGACGAGGTGTCGATGAAATGCGCCATGTTGGTCGTCTCGGACGTGTTGATCAGCGTCTTGCCGTCCGGGCTGATGGTCATGCCCTCGGGCTCGACGCCGACCTGGATGTCGCCGAGCCGCGCGCGCTTCTCCAGATCGATCACGGTCACCGTGTTGTCGTTCTCGTTGGCGACATAGAGGATTTTTCCGGCCGCATCCTGCGCGAACAATTCCGGGTCGGGCCCGGAGGGCAGGCTGTCCACGATCGCTTGCGTCTTGGCGTCGATCACCTGGATGGTGTCGTCGTCGCCGACCGCGACCATCACGAACTTGCCGTCGCGCGTGAAGTCGATGCCGCGCGGGCGCTGGCCGACCTTGATGGTCTTGGTCACGGTCCAGCTGTCGGTGTCGATCACCGAGACCGTGTTGCTCTTCTCGTTCGAGACATAGGCAATGAACGCATGCGCGGGCGCGGCCGCAAGCGCCAGTCCGGACAGCAACCCCACACGCCACATGCGCAACATTCGCGTCCTCATTTCAGCTTGCATTTGCTCTCCGGGCGGTCGTAGCCGAGTGTGTCGAGCTCGGAGACCTGGTGCAGAAATCCCTCCTGCGGCGACACCGACACCACCATGCGGCCGTCGACCAGCAGGATCGGCTGGCGCAGCTGCAGGTTCCAGTCGCGCAGGGTCAGTTTTGTGCCCTTGAAGGCCGCGACCGAGAAGTCCGGCCCCTTGATGAAGTCGGTGACTTTCTTGACGTCGCCGGAATTGGTGCGCGAGGTGGCCTCGCCGATCATGCGCACCGCCGTCCAGGCCTGCATGTCGAGCGGGGTCATGCGCCGCGAATTCAGCTTGATGAAGCGGTTCTGCATCTGGATCGCGCCCCATTGATCCTGCGCCGCGTCCCAGCTGCGCGGCACGAGGCCGGCCGAGCCCGCGACGGGGCGCGGATCCCAGGTGCGATAGGGCAGATAGGCGCCGAACACTTCGCTCTCGTCGGCGGCGACCAGCACATCATAGGCTGGGGCTTGCTGGGTAAACACCGGCATCTGGCGCTGGATCAGCGTCACGCCGCTATCGGTGCGGCGCGCGCCGCCCTTGTCCTCGAACGTACGCTCCTGCACGATCTTGGCGCCGAACCGCGTGGCGGTGCGCCGCAGTGCATCGGCGAACAGCTTGTCCTCGTCATGCGAGCCGACCACGAGCAGCCAGCGCTTCCACTGCTTCCACACCAGATATTGGCCGAGCGCATCGGCCAGCATCGCGCGCGTCGGCGCGGTGTGGATGACATTGGCGCGGCAATCAGCCTCGCGCAGGCGCTCGTCGATCGCGCCGGCATTGAACAGCAGCGTGCTACGCTCGCGCAGGGCATCCGAGACCTTCAACAGCGCGTCGGCCGGCAGGTCGGCGATGATGAAGCCGTTTTTCTCGGCGAGCGCAGCCGCAGCCTCGACCGGATCTTCGCCTTCCCTAATGCGGCGCTCCTCCAGCGTGAAACGCTGGTTGAGGAATTTTCCCGTGGTGTTGTTGTCCTCGATGGCGAGGCGCGCGCCGGCGACGCCGTCATTGTCCGCGGGCTGCTCGACCAGCGACAGCGTCGATCTGGTGCCGGCGACGCCGAGATAGCCGACGCCGATCTGGACCGGGTCGGCCGCGAGCGCGCTCGTCGCGGCAAGACCCAGGCCGATCAGGCCGACCAACCATCGGATCATGTTTCCTCCAGATGTTCTCCCTGGCTTGACCGCCGGTGGAGAATTGTCTCTGCTAAAGCATGACCGATTTGGCCCGGCTTGCAACCCCGCATTTCGTCCCCGCGCGCGCGAGGCACGGAATCACGATCATGCGAGCGCTGATTTGTTTCGCAGCTTTGCTGTTGACGGGTTCGGTCGCGTTGGCCGATCCGCCCAAGCTCGCGGTGTTCGATTTCGAGCTGATCGACACCAGCCTTCCCGGCGAGTTCTACGGCTCCAAGCCGGAAGAGGTGCGGCTCGAGCGCATCGGCGAGCAGCTGCGCAAGGAACTGGCGGAGTCAGGAAGGTTCCAGCTGCTCGATATCGCGCCGGTCAGGGATGCCGCCCGCCACGCCAATCTTCAGGCCTGCGGCGGCTGCGACCTCAAGCTTGCCGGCCAGCTTGGCGCCGACCTCGAGATCACCGGCATGGTGCAGAAGGTCTCGAACCTGATCATCAATCTCAACATCTATCTGCGCGACGTGAAGACCGGCGACATGATCGCCGCCGCCAGCGCCGACATGCGTGGCAACACGGACGAATCGTGGTCGCGCACCATGAGCTACCTGATCCGCAATCGATTGCTGGCGCCGAATTACGGGAAGCCGGAGTAGGGCGCTCTTACCCTCCCCTGGAGGGGGAGGGTCGCTTCGCATGGAGCGAAGCGCAATGCGAAGCGGGGTGGGGTGATCTCTCCACTCGGGCACCGCCTCGTCGGAGAGACTGTCACCCCACCCCGCTCGCGCTTCGCGCGATCGACCCTCCCCCTCCAGGGGAGGGTAAGAAGAAAATCACCCCTTCAATCTTTCCGCATGCCAGTGCAGATGATCGCCCATGAAGGTCGAGATGAAATAATAGCTGTGGTCATATCCCGCCTGCCGCCGCAGCGTCAGCGGGATGCCCGCCCTGGTGCAGGCGGCCTGCAGCAGCTCGGGCCTGAGCTGTTCTTTCAGGAAATTGTCGGCCTCGCCGACGTCGACGAGGAAGCCGGAATATTTCGCGCCGTCCTCGATCAGCGCCACGGTGTCGTGGTTGCGCCAGGTCTCCTTGTTCGGTCCGAGATAGCCGGTCAGCGCCTTGATGCCCCAGGGCACGAGCGAGGGCGCCACGATCGGCGCGAACGCGCTGGCCGCGCGATAGCGGTGCGGATTGCGCAGCGCGACCGTCAGCGCGCCGTGGCCGCCCATCGAATGGCCCATCACCGATTGCCGCTTGGCATCGACGGGAAAGTTCTCTGCCACGAGCTTGGGCAGTTCGTCGGTGACATAGCTCCACATGCGATAGTTGCGCGCAAACGGCTCTTGCGTCGCGTCGAGATAGAAGCCGGCGCCGAGGCCGAAATCATAGGCATTGTTGGCGTCGCCCGGCACGTCGGGCCCGCGCGGGCTGGTGTCCGGCGCGACGAAGATCAGGCCGAGCTCGGCGCAGGCTTTGCGGAATTCGCCCTTTTCGGTGACGTTGGCATGCGTGCAGGTGAGGCCGGAGAGATACCAGACCACGGGCAGCTTTGCGTCGGCGGCATGTGGGGGAACATACACCGAGAACACCATGTCGGTTCCGGTCGCCTGGCTGGCATGGCGGTACACGCCCTGCACGCCGCCATAGGAAGTGTTGGTCGAGACAGTCTGGATCGTCATGCCGATATGCTCCGTGGCATCTAACCACATCAAGATTGCAACGCTTGTGTGACCGAACTCGTGGCGGTGTGCGCGTCAGGCGACGCCGCTGTCGATCGCCAGCCGCACCAGCTCGACCGAGGTCTTCACGCCGAGCTTCTGTCGCATGATCGAGGAGGTGTTGGCGACAGTCTTGTAGGACGACTGCACCAGCCAGGCGATCTCGGACAGGCTCTTTCCGGCGCTGAGCAGTCGCAGGATTTCCATCTCGCGCGCGTTCAGCTTCGACAGCGGGCTTTGCGCCAGCGTCGGTCCTGCAAACGCGATGCTGCGCGCGATCGCGGTCGGCAGATAGGTGCCGCCGCCCCCGACGGCGCGGATCGCCTCGACGAGGTCGTCGGGGTCGCCGGTCTTGGAGACGTAGCCCTTGGCCCCGCACTCGATCGCGCGCGCGGCGAACGCAGGGTCGTCGTTCATGCTGAACATGATGATGCGGGCCTCGGGCGCACGTTCGAGGATGCGGCGCGCGAGCTCGAAGCCGGAGACGGTCGGCAGGTTGATGTCGATGATGCAGAGGTCGGGGCGCTCGACAATGAAGACGCATTCGCCGTCTTCGGCGTCGGCGGCCTCCAAAATCTCGATCTCGCCTTCGTCGGCCAGCACGGCACGGCAGCCGGAGGCGACAATGGGATGATCGTCGACGATCAGAATGCGCATAGGCGTTCCCCGTGACAGCCTCGGCCTGCTTTTCCGCCGCATGATCGGAACAAGAACGCTGCGCGCGTCTCATGTCGCCTCATGCAACCCGGCCGGGATTGCTGTACGGTTTCGATTAGATATCGGGCGCTTCGCCTCTGTCAACGTCATCGGACAGGCGCGGGCCAACCTTCGCGAGGCACGGGCGGCACCAATGTGGCAAAATCTATCGTTGCGCGCGCGCATCAACCTTCTGCTGGCGCTGCTGCTGGCGCTGGGGCTCGCCGTCAATATCGGCCGCCAAGCCGCGGAAGCCGGGCCTCGCGTGCAGGCCGAGGACCAGAGCGTGATCCGGCTTGCGCGCGAATTCATCGAGATGATCGTCGCGGATCTGAACGAGGCACCCGACCCGGATGCCAGGCTGAACCAGATCGCGCGCGATCTGAGCCGCCTGCGCCATGTCAGCATCGCGCTGCAGGACGCCGGCGGTAACCCGCTGACGCCGCCCCGGCCTTCCGACGACGACGCGCGTGGACCGCCGGCCTGGTTCGTCAGCCTGGTTCATCCCGAACAGACCGCGGTGAGCGTGCCGGTCTCGGTCCATGGCAAGCCGGGCTCGCTGGTGATCACCGCGCATCCCGACGACGAGATCGCCGAGATCTGGGACGCCATCGTGACCCAGCTCGAGGTCGGCTCGGTGATCGCGCTCGCGCTGTTCCTGGTGATGATGACGGTGGTCGGCCGCGCTCTGGCGCCGCTGCAGTCGTTGGCGCAGACGATGACCGCGATCGAGGGCGGGCATTATGACGCGCGCGCCACGCCGGGCGGTGCGCCCGAGCTGGCCGCGATCTGCGGCAAGCTCAATCATCTCGCGGCGGCGCTCGGCGAGGCGGTGGAGGAAAAGCGGCTCCTGGCCGAGCGTGCGGTGTCGCTCCAGGACGTCGAGCGCAAGGAGATCGCGCGCGAGCTGCATGACGAATTCGGGCCGTATCTGTTCTCGCTGCGCGCGCATGCGAGCGCGCTGGCGAAGCTCGCGGACGGGCGCGCGCCGAATGCCGACTCGGTCCGGAAACACGGCAGCGCCTTGCTGGAACAGATCAACGCGCTCCAGCAGTTCACGCGCCGGGTGCTGGAGCGGCTCCGGCCCGTCGGCCTTGCCGAGCTCGGCCTGCGCCAGGCGCTGGAATCGCTCTCGCGGCTGTGGCGGGAGTCGCATCCCGACGTCGCGATCGAAACCGTGATCTCCACCACGCTCGGGGTCACCGGCGAGACGGCCGACCTCACCATCTACCGCATCGTGCAGGAGGCGCTCACCAACGTGTTCCGCCACGCCGGCGCGACCTCGGTCAATGTCGTGATCGAGCCCGTCGAGCAGGCCGGCGGCCGCGGCTACGCGCGCGTGCGGGTCAGCGACAACGGCCGCGGCATGGAGCCGGGCCAGAAGCTCGGCTTCGGCCTCGTCGGCATGCGCGAGCGCATTCTGGCGCTAGGCGGCTCGCTCAACGTCGTCTCCGGCGACGGCGGCCTGACCGTGGAGGCGCTGGTTCCGACGGCGGCGTCCTGATTGCATCGGGAAAAATTCCCGATTTTGTCGGGAAAACGGGTGCGGATAGTGCCAGACCTTTTGTGGCTGGCGGACTCACTGCCGCCGAATACACTCATCTCAACCAAACGGCGAAAATCAAAACAGCCGGTGGTCACGGATGGGAAGGCAGGGATGGGCAAGCCTCTTTGGTTCAAGCGTCGTTTGTTGATGGCCTCGGTGTCGACGGGGCTGGTGTCGGGCTTGGTCCTTGCAGGCCCCGCCGCAGCCGCGCAGGACGAGGAAACCAACGTCCAGAACCTGCCGCCGGTCGAGGTGACGGCACCTCCGCCGACGGCCGTGAGGCGTAGTGCGCCAACGCGGCCGGTCGCGCGCATAGGAGCGCCGGCGTCTGCCAGCCCCAAGACGCGCCTTTACGTCTACCCGACCTCGCCGGGCACCGGCCGAGGTCTCGATGTCGACAAGGTCCCGTCCGCGATCAATGCGGTTGATGCCAGCCAGATCAGGCGTACCGGCTCGCCAGATATCGCCATTGCCCTGCAGCAGTACGTGCCTGGTCTCAGCATCAATGAAGTGACCGGCAATCCATTCCAGCCCGATGTGCAGTTTCGCGGCTTCGTCGCTTCACCTCTGGCCGGCACGCCGCAGGGCCTCGCCGTCTACCAGAACGGCGTACGCATCAACGAGGCGTTTTCCGACACTGTTAATTGGGATCTGATCCCGACGGCTGCGATCCGATCGGCAGTGGTCGTAACTAACAATCCGGCATACGGCCTTAACGCGCTCGGCGGCGCCATCGATCTGCAGATGAAGAACGGCTTCAACTATCAAGGTGCCGAAATCGACATCATGGGCGGTTCGTTCGGCCGCATCCAGGGCTCTGCACAATGGGGCAAGAAGGTCGACAATAACTGGGCAGTCTACGGAGCGCTCGAAGGCGTTCACGACAATGGTTTCCGCAATTTCTCGCAATCGGATGTCCGGCGCTTCTATGGCGATGTCGGGTATCGCTTCGAAGGCAACGAGTTCCACCTCAATGGCGGCGTCGCCAACAATTCCCTGGCAGGCCCCAGCACCGTTCCGGCCGAATTGCTCCAGCAATATTGGGGGGCGACCTACACAACGCCGCAAACCATCTCCAACAAGGTCGGCTATCTCAATCTGACCGGCAAGGTGGAGGCGACGCCGACCTGGACCTTTGAGGGCACAGCGCATGTGCGGAGCTTCAAACAGAGCACCGTGGACGGAAACCCGACCAATACGCAGCCCTGCGACGCTGATGCGACGCTCCTTTGTTTTGGCGAGGTCAACCCTTTGACTGGTCTCCAAGCGCCGGCCAACGGCCTGAATGGCGCTCAGCTCGCCAATACCTTTGCGCCGGATGCCATCCTCAGCGAGATCGATCGCACCAGCACGAAATCGACCACCTTTGGAATATCCGGGCAGGCGACCAACAGCGATCAGCTGTTCGGTCATGAGAACCGCCTCGTGATCGGCGCAAGCTATGACGTCAGCAGCACTCGCTTCACCGGTAGCGCCGAGCTGGGTACCATGGGCACGAACTATGTCGTCACGGGCAGCGGCATATTCCTGGGTCCCTCCGGCGACCCGACATCGGTTGGTCCCGTGTCGCTTCGCACCGTCAACCAATATCAGGGGCTCTATGCGCTCGACACGTTCAACGTGGACGATCGCTTTGCGGTGACGGCAGGCGGCCGGTTCAATGCGGCCCGTGTCACGCTGATGGACCAGCTCGGCACCGCACTCAATGGCGATCATACCTATGATCGATTCAATCCGATCATCGGTGGCACCTACAAGATCACCTCTGAAGTGACAGCCTATGCGGGCTATTCCGAAGCCAACCGGGTGCCGACGCCGCTCGAACTCGGCTGCGCCGATCCGGCGAGGCCATGCATCATCGGACAGTTCCTGATCGCTGACCCCCCACTGCAGCAAGTCGTATCCAAGACCTTCGAAGCGGGCTTCCGCGGTACCAAGGAATTGAACATCGGTTCGCTCGGCTGGAAGATCGGTGCCTACCGTGCCACCAACTACGACGACATCCTCGCGACTCCGATTCCTGGATTGACCGGCTTCGGTTTTTTCCAGAACGTCGGCCGAACACGCAGGCAAGGTGTCGAAGCTGAGGTGAGCCTGAAGTCGAATGTGCTTCAGTTCCAGGCGAGCTATGCGTTCCTGGACGCGCGCTTCCTCGACGCGCTGACGCTTGGATCAGAGAGCCCGTTCGCCGACGCCGACCGCCATATCCAGGTCTTGCCGGGTAACCAGATTCCGCGCCTGCCGCGCCATCTCCTCAAGGCCAGCGTCGAATATGCAGTGACCGATGTTTGGAAGGTCGGGGGTGACGCGCTCTTTGTCTCGAGCCAGTATTTCGTCGGCGACGAGTCCAACCAGTTTCCGCAGTTGCCATCCTACGCGGTGTTCAATCTCCACACCTCCTACCAGATCACCAAGAACCTGCAGATTTACGGTCGCGTCAACAACATCTTCGACAACCGCTACTCGACCCTTGGCACCTTCTTCGATAGGGAGGCCTTGCCCAACTTCACCAATGGCGGTGCGCAATTCACCGACCCGCGATCGCTGAGCCCGGCAAGGCCGCGCGCGTTCTATGCAGGCATGCGGATGACGTTCTGAGTGTAGCTCCGTTGAGCCACCAGCGTCGGGCACCGGCGCAGGTTTTGCCCTCTCCCCGGGGGGAGGGCTGATAAGCCATAGGCGACCTAGGAGCTGGGCGGCCCCCAAACCGTTTCCTCCGTCCAGCCCAGATCGGCAAACTCGGATGCCCTCAACGGCGCTTCGGCAGCTGAAAAGAACTCGTCGAGCTGCGGCGGCTTGATGCGCGTTCCCGATAACATCGTGTGCGCCTGCCCACGGTGGTGAATTTGATGCTGAATGAGATGCATCAGCAGCCGGTCACGTCGCTCTATCTGGACACTGGGATCTCGATTGATCCGCACGTCTTCGTTCAACGAGGCGGGTGTCAGAGCAGCGCAGACGCCGATGAAGCGGCGGTCCATCGATGCTTGAGCTTCCGAGAGCCCTGCAAGAGATGGAAATGGGATCGGATCCTCCCAGGCCTTCGGCCCAAGCCATCCGCCCTCGAGTGCATCGACGTAAAAGAGGTCAACGACATAAATATGGTTCAACGTCCGCTGCAAGCTCAGGAAGAAGCCCGTCCGCTCGACCTCAAATTCGCCTTGGCTCAGCTCGGCGCACGCGCGGAGCAACCGGTGGTTCGCCCAAGCATTGTTGTAGGCGAAGGCGCGATAGCTTTGAACGATCGACATTGCAAACCCCGCGACCTGCTTGGCGCCGCGTTCCTTTACCGATCAGAAACCATAGCAAATGATCTGAAAATTGTAACGAAACGACTTGGCTGTTTGCGGGTAGGTTTGCCGGAGGGCCCGTCCGATGACAGAGCACCAGTTGCGAGAGCAGGAATTCCAGATCGCGCGTTACAGGCTTCTGGAGCGCGAAGTCACCGATCCGCTTGCCGCGTGCCTGCTTCACAGCATCATCGAGGAACTGGAAGCCGAGTTGCGAAGAGACAGACCGGATTCGCACGGGCCGCGCGATTAACCGTTTCTTAGCGCTGATCATGCGGATTATTCGCGAGGGAATGTCAAGGGAGACTGCTCCCATGCTGAAGGACGGCACCTACGCGGCGTGGTACAAGACGCCACTGGACCAGGGCACCGGGATCGTCCATGTCGCAGATGGCCAGATTTGGGGCCGCGATAGCCTGATGACCTATCACGGCTCCTGTAAGGTCGACGGCGATCGCTTCACCGCTACCGTGTCGACGAAGCGTCATACCGATGGACGTGCAACGGTCTTCGGTGTCGATGATGAGCTCACGCTGGAGATCGAGGGGACGTGCCCCGGCAAGATCGCGACTTACACCGCGACGGCAGGACAGGCGCCAGGCGTCGTCCTTCGGGGAACGCTCATTCTGGCGGAACAGCCGTCGCCGGCACTTGAGCAAACCGGGCAGGTATCAGCGTTCAATCCTGACAAGCTTCCGAAGTTGCCCAAGCGCTCGCGCTGATCGAGGGAGCCGGGTCGCTCGGCGTGCTCAGTTCAATGCAGCATCATGTCGGACAAGACTTCGCGTCGCCAGCTTGTCAGGCCGGCGCTGGATCATTCTATCGTCCAGAAATTCGATGTTTTCGGACGATCGCTCCAGCGTTCGCAGCGCGAAGCTGAAGATCATACCGCCCAACGGCAAGGACCGCGACTTCGTGGTGGATGGTCTGGGCGCGCGAGCTGTGATCAATTCGCTGCTGGCGTGCTTCGATGCGGCTCAGGGCCTGAAAGGCAAAACGAAGGGCAGGGGCAAATCCGGGCGTTCTTCTGCATTTTTGCATCCGCAAGTCCCGGAACTCCCGCTTTTCAAGCAGCTTCCGACACGCCATTGTGCCGCCGCAACAATCGTCTCAAGGGGCAGTATCAATGTCGGACAAGGTCTCGCGTCGCCAGTTTGCCAAGCTGGCGGGATTGTCCGCAGCCGGTATCGCAAATCCGCTGGAGGCCGCCGAGATAAAGCCGGCGCCGGCGCCGCGGGGCGTGGACGGCTTTCCGGCGGGCTTTGTCTGGGGCACGGCGACCTCGTCCTATCAGGTCGAGGGTGCGGTCGACGTCGACGGGCGGGGGGCTTCGATCTGGGACAAGTTCGTGCGCATCCCCGGCAAGATCGAGGACGGCACCACCGGCGATCGCGCCGTCGAGCATTATCACCGCTACAAGGAGGACATCGCGCTCATCAAGGAGCTCGGCTGCAAGGCCTACCGCTTCTCGGTGGCATGGCCGCGGGTGTTTCCGGACGGCGACGGCAAGCCGAACCCGAAGGGGCTCGACTTCTACAATCGTCTCGTCGACGAGCTCCTCAGGAACGGCATCGAGCCGTGGCTGACGCTCTATCACTGGGACCTGCCGCAATCGCTCCAGGATCGCTTCGGCGGCTGGCGCTCGACCGAGACCTGCAAGATCTTTGGCGACTATGCGGGCTATGTCGCCGAGCGCCTGACCGATCGCGTCAAGAACGTGTTCACGCTGAACGAGAGCGGACGTTTCGTCCAGTTCGGCTATGGCCTCGGCATCGACGCGCCCGGCGTGACGCTGCCGCAAGCGGAAGTCAACCAGGTCAGGCATAACAGCGCGCTCGCGCACGGGCTCGCGGTGCAGGCGGTGCGGGCGCACGGCCGCCGCGGCACCAGGGTCGGGCCGGCCGAGAATATCGACGTCTGCGTTCCCGCCATCGACACGCCCGAGCATGTCCGTGCAGCCGAGATCGCGCTGCGCGAGATGAATGCCGGCTATCTCAACGTCATCATGACCGGCCGGTATACCGACGCCTTCCTGAAATACGCGGGCGCCGATGCGCCGAAATACACCGACGCCGAGCTGAAGGTCATCTCCTCGCCGGTCGACTTCCTCGGTCTCAATATCTATGCGCCGCAGAACTATGTGGTGCCCTCCGACCAGGGCGCGGGCTTCATGCCGCTGCCGATCCCGAAATCGTTCCCACACATGAACTCGAACTGGCTCCGCGTCGCGCCGGAGACGATCTACTGGGTGCCGAAGCTGGCCGCAAAGATCTGGAAGACGGATGCGATCTACATCAGCGAGAACGGCACCTCCGGCGATGACGTGGTGACGCCCGACGGCAAGATCTACGACACCGATCGCATCATGTACCTGCGAAACTATCTCGCCCAGCTCCAGCGCGCCACCGCCGAAGGCGTGCCGGTGCGCGGCTACTTCCTCTGGAGCCTGCTGGACAATTTTGAATGGGTGTTCGGGCTCAACAAGCGTTTCGGGCTCTATCACGTCAATTTCGACACCCAGGTGCGCACGCCGAAGCTCAGCGCGACCTTCTACCGCAACGTGATCGCGAAGAACGCGGCGGGGGCGTAGCTTTCTCTCCCTCTCCCGCATTTTTCCGCCGCGCGTAAAATCCGACCTCTTCCCGCAGGCGGGGCGAGGTGACGCAAGATCGCGCGGCCACGGCCGTTTAGCCTGACAAGCCAATCGCTTCACCGGTATCACCGCGCCTCATGCGGAACCCGCGCTTCTACTGTGCATGGGGTTGTTTTTCAGTTTTTTGCAAGGAGGCCGCGCGGCACCGCACGTTGACTCCACTCTTCCCCTGATTCAGAAACGACATCAACACCCATAAACAAGAGGACAACGCCAATGGCTGACGCGCTGATCATCGATGCCTGCCGGACCCCGCGGGGCGTCGGCAAGGCCGGCAAGGGAGCACTCTCGGGCATTCATCCGCAGCAGCTCGGCGCGACCGTGCTGCGCGCGCTCGCCGACCGCACCGGCATCGACACCGCCGATGTCGACGACATCGTCTGGGGCTGCAGCGCGCAGGTCGCGACCCAAGGCGGCGACCTCGGCCGCATGTCGGCGCTCGATGCCGGCTACGACGTGCGCGCCAGCGCGGTGACGCTGGATCGCTTTTGCGGCTCCGGCATCACCAGCGTCAACATGGCGGCCGCCTCGATCATGTCGGGCACCGAAGACCTCGTCGTCGCCGGCGGCTGCGAGATGATGTCGATGGAAGGACGCCGCGGCGGCGGTCCGATGATGATGGACTCCGGCAATCTGCGCCTGCGTGCGCGGCATCCGCAGTCGCATCAGGGCGTCTGCGCCGACGCGATCGCGACGCTGGAAGGCATCACGCGAAGCGACGTCGACGCGCTCGGTCTCGAAAGCCAGAAGCGCGCAGCGCAGGCGATTGCCGGCGGCCACTTCGAGAAGAGCCTCGTGCCCGTGCATCGCGATGACGGCAGCCTCGCGCTCGACCATGAAGAGTATCCGCGGCCGCAGACCACGATGGAGGGGCTGAGCGCATTGAAGCCCGCATTCCCCGCGATCGCCGACTATGCGCTCGACGACAAGGGCACGACCTATCGCGGCCTCATCCTGCAGAAATATCCGGACCTGAACATCGACTTCATGCATCACGCCGGCAACTCGTCCGGCGTCGTCGACGGCGCCGCCGCGATCCTGCTGGCATCGCCCGCCTATGCCAGCGCGCACGGCCTGAAGCCGCGCGCTCGCGTCGTCGCGATGGCCAACATGGGGGACTCGCCGACCCTGATGCTGAATGCGCCGGTGCCGGCCACGCGCAAGGTACTGGCGAAGGCGGGGCTCTCGATCGACGACATCGACCTGTTCGAGATCAACGAGGCCTTTGCGGTGGTGGCGGAAAAGTACATCCGCGACCTCAAGCTCGACCGCGCCAAGGTCAACGTCAATGGCGGCTCGATCGCACTCGGCCATCCCATCGGCGCCACCGGCTCGATCCTGATCGGCACCGTGCTTGACGAGCTCGAACGGCGCGACCTGAAGCGCGGTCTCGTCACCATGTGCGCCGCCGGCGGCATGGCTCCCGCGGTCATCATCGAGCGTATCTAGCGCGAGCGAAGCTCGTCGCGCCCCTGTAGGAACGGGGTGAGAGAGCAGCTGAGGCGCCGCAACACGACGATCTAGCCTTATTTTTCAGGGTGAATCGCGACCGGCCTCCCACAAAGAGGCCGGTCGTCGCTTGTCGAAAGCAGCGAATCAGCTTTAGCAAGGCGGCGTGCGGGCCTTTGAAACAAGGCAAAAACCGCTGCCGGAGGCTCCTTCCGCTCTGGAAGCCGCTGAAAAGCAGGGTTTTTTGCCACAGAGGGCCAAAAAAGCCCGTAAAATCGCGACAAAACTGTGCAGAAGGCTCTGGGCCTTCAACGGTTGGTCTAATATGCAACCGGCAACGAATCAGAGGAGACACGATGCCAACCCAAATGTCCAAATCGCAGCTGATCGAAAAGATTGCGACCGCCACCGAGCTTTCCAAGCGCGACGTCAAGAGCGTCATGGAGACGCTGACCGACGTCGGTCACAAGGAGCTCAAGAAGAACGGCCTGTTCCTGGTGCCGGGCTTCGCCAAGTTCGTGGTCATCAAGAAGCCCGCGACCAAGGCGCGCAAGGGTACCAACCCGTTCACGGGTGAAGAGATGATGTTCAAGGCCAAGCCGGCCCGGAAGATCGTCCGCGCCCGCCCGGTCAAGGCCGCCAAGGACGCGGTGGGCTAACAACGCAAAGGCCCCCTCGGCTAGGAGGGGGCCTTTTGTTCGGGGCTGCCGCGAGGGCTTGAGACGGAGGGCTCAACCCTTGCGGCGCTTCACCCGGACCGGAACGGGCTGAAGCCGCGGCCCTGGTGCCGCCAGCGCATCGCGAACCCGGTCGATCGCACGGTCGAGCAGCTGACGCAGCCGCTGCGTCTTCCGCGATCGCTTCGCTTTTTCCAGCAACTTCTTCATCGCCTTCACTCCGCTGCTTCGACCTTGGCATCAGCCGGCTCGAGCGCTGCGGCGATGGCCTCGTCGACGCGCTCCAGCCAGATGAATTCGAGGTTGTCCCGTGCGCTCTTCGGGATGTCGTCGTAGTCCCGCTTGTTGCGCGCCGGCAGCATCACCCGCTTCAATCCGGCGGCGGCCGCAGCCACCACCTTCTCCTTGATGCCGCCGACCGGCAGCACCAGACCGCGCAGCGAGATCTCGCCGGTCATCGCGGTGTCGCTGCGCACCGTGCGATTGGTGAGCAGGGACGTCAACGCCGTGAACATGGCAACGCCCGCGCTCGGTCCGTCCTTCGGGGTTGCGCCCGCCGGCACGTGAACGTGGATGTCGTTCTTCTCGAACACCGACGGATCGATGCCGAGCTGTGTCGCCTTGCTCTTCACCAGCGTCATGGCAGCCTGCACGCTCTCGCGCATGACGTCGCCGAGCTGGCCGGTCAGGATCATGCCGCCCCGGCCGGGCACGCGCGAAGCCTCGATGAACAGGATGTCACCGCCGACCGGCGTCCAGGCGAGCCCGGTGGCCACGCCCGGAATGCTGGTGCGCTGCGCGATCTCGCCCTCGAAGCGCGGCTGGCCGAGCACGGTGGCGATGTCCTTCGGGCTCACCACGACCTTGGCAGCCGTGCCCTCCGCGACCTGCACCGCGGCATGGCGGAACAGCTTGCCGATCTCGCGCTCGAGGTTACGCACACCGGCCTCGCGGGTGTAGCCCTTGACCACCAGCTTCAACGCCTCCGGCTCGATCTCGGCCTGCTCGGCCGTCAGGCCGTTGGCCTCCAACTGCCGCCGCACCAGATAGCGCTTCGCGATCTCCAGCTTCTCCTCTTCGGTGTAGCCGGCGAGGCTGATCAGCTCCATGCGGTCCAGCAGCGGACCCGGAATCTGGTCCAGCATGTTGGCGGTCGCGATGAACACCACGCGCGACAGGTCGAACGGCACGGCCAGATAGTTGTCCCGGAACGTCCCGTTCTGCTCGGGGTCGAGCACCTCCAGCATGGCGGCCGAGGGATCGCCCTGCACCCCACGGCCCATCTTGTCGATCTCGTCCAGCATCATGACGCAGTTCCGCGTGCCCGCCTTCTTGATGCCCTGGATGATGTTGCCGGGCAGCGCGCCGATATAGGTGCGCCGGTGACCGCGGATCTCGGCCTCGTCATGCACGCCGCCGAGGCTGACGCGCACGAAGGGGCGATCCATCGCGCGTGCGATGGATTGGCCGAGCGAGGTCTTGCCGACGCCGGGCGGGCCGACGAAGCACAGGATCGGCGCCTTGCCCTGCGGAGCGAGCTTGCGCACCGCCAGATATTCGATGATCCGTCCCTTGATCTTCTCCAGGCCAAAGTGATCGGCGTCGAGGATGCGGCGTGCTTCCTTGATGTCGATCGGCTTCTCCGCGGGCAGCGCCCAGGGCAGCTCGATCAGCCAGTCGAGATAGGTGCGGACCATCCCGGACTCACCGGCGGCCTCGGGCATGCGCTCGTAGCGGCGCAGCTCCTTCTTGGCGTGCGCCTCCGCTTCCGGCGGCATGTTGGCCTTGGCGATGGCAGCCGTCAGCTCGGCGACTTCGGCCGCCTTGCCGTCGCCTTCGCCGAGCTGGCGCTGGATGGTCGCCATTTGCTCGCGCAGGATCGCCTCGCGCTGCCGCTCGTCGAAAGAGGCCTTGGTCTTCTGGCCGATCTCGTTGGAGATGCGCAGCACCTCCAGCCGCTCGGCCAGGTGCTTCGACACCTTCTCGACGCGCAAGGCGAGGTCGATGGTCTCCAGCACCTCCTGCTTGTCCTGCGGCTTGATGTCCATGAACGAGGTCGCCAGGTCCGCCAGCGCGCCGGGCGCGGTGGTGCTCTGGAACATCGCGACCAGCTCGGGCGGCGCCTGCGGCAGCAGCTCGATCGCCTCGATGGCCTGGCGCTGCAGGTTCAGCGCGCGCGCCTCGATCTCGGGCGAACTCGTGGTCGGCTCGGGGATCTGCTGGAAACGCGCGGCCAGGAACGGCGTCCCCGGCAGGAAGTCGAGGATGCGGGCGCGCTGCACGCCCTGGCACACGATGTGATGCGTGCCGTCGGGCGCGGTGATGTAGCGCACGATGTTGGCGATGGTCGCGACCCGGTAGAGATCATCCGGCCCGGGCTCCTCGATCTCGGGGCTGCGCTGCAGGACGATGCCGACCGGCCGCTGCTCGCGCAGCGCCTGCTGCGCGGCAGCGATGGACTTCGCCCGGCCGATCGCGATCGGCGCGATGGCGCCGGGAAACAGCACCATCTCGCGCACCGGGATGACAATCAGCGCGTCTTCGGGAATCTTCACGTCGGAATTGTTTTGGGAATTGGTCTGTGCGGTATTCATCTGCTCGGTGGCCATGATCGACCTCAGGATTTGGCGAGGCGCAGCGCGACGCAGCCGTCCATCACGAAGCGGCTGATGGCGTAGCGGCCGACGGGAAGCGCGATGCGCCGCTCGAAGCGGCCCTGCGGCAGCTCGAGCCGGTGGATGCGGGCGTTGCGAAGCTCCGGCGGCAGCGTGCGCTGGCCGGAGATGACGAGCACGCCGTCGAGGATCACCGTCTCGACATTATCAGGGTTGACGCCGGGAAGCGCGACCAGGATCAAAAGCTCATGCTCGGTCTCGAGCACGTCGATCGGCGGCTCCCAGCAGGCTTCCTGGCGGCCGAACTGCTGGCGCAGCCGTTCGGCGCGGGTCAGCGAGTCCAGGGCTTCGGACAGCATCCAGTCGAGGGGATTTTTGGGTTGCATGGCAAAACTCGGGGAAGGCGCTGCGGTTGGAAAACGAGCATATGGGGACGGTTCCCCAAAATTCCAGCATCGCGCGTTTGGAGCATGCCTGGCCTCTCCAACCGGAAAGGCCCTTGTAGTCGCACGCTTCGACGCCGCGGGGATATTCCGCGGCATCGAAGGCAACAGTTGGGCGCGTCGCGTCGATCAGGCTGCGGCGCGGTACTCCTCTTCCGCTTCGAGGTTGATGACCGAGGTCGCGAGCTCGGTCAGCGTGTGATCGGTCGCCTCTTCCTCGTCCAGCGTCTCCTGGAGAAGCCTTGCCGCATCCGGCATGCCGAGCTCCTCGGCCCAGGTGCGCAGCGTGCCGTAGCGGGAGATCTCGTAGTGCTCGACGGCCTGAGCGGCTGCGAGCAGGCCGGCATCGAGGGCAGGGGCGTTCTTGAAATCCTTCATGATCTCGGCGCCCTCGTCGGTGATGCCGTTGATCGCTTCGCAGGGCTTGCCGCGGGCCGGCTTGCCCAGCATCTTGAAGATCTGGTCGAGCCGTTTGACCTGGCCCTGCGTCTCGCGCAGATGCTTGTTGAAGGCGGCGGCAAGGTCCTTGGAATGCGCGGCCTTGGCCATCTTCGGCAACGTCTTGGTGATCTTTTTCTCGGCGAAATAGATGTCCTTCAGCGTCTCCAGGAACAGGTCGCTCAACATCTTCGGTGCCTGACGCGGACGGCGCGCCGCGGTCTTTTTCGCGTTCGCACGTTTCTTTGCTCGTTTAGCCATAAATCCTCCTCTTGAGGCGACATGGGAAGGCATGCCCTTCCTCAATCCTCGGGCGATAAAGACTCTTCGAAAGCAATTGTTCCTCGCGAAGGCTGCCGCGGGCCGCTATGGCTTGCCGCCTGAGCTACGCTCGCCCGAGACGCCTGACCCATGCTCGACTTCGCCCTGTCCGCCTTCGTGACGCTGCTGCTGGTGGTTGATCCCGTCGGCCTTGCGCCGGCCTTCCTGGCCGCGACCGGAGGCATGCCCGACAAGGTCAAGCGCACGATCGCGCTGCGCGCGCCGCTGATCGCGGCCTCGATCCTGGTAGTGATCTCGTTGGCAGGAAACTGGCTGTTGCGCCAGCTCGGGATCGGCATCCCCGCCTTCCAGATCGCCGGCGGACTGCTGCTGTTCGGCGTCTCCTACCAGATGATCTTCGGCGACCGTCCGCATCGCGAGGCGCGCGAGGCCGACAAGGCGACCTCGGAGCATGCCTCCGACGTCGCGGTGTTTCCGTTGGCCATCCCGATGATGGCCGGTCCCGGCGCGATCGCGACCACGCTGCTGCTGACGGGCAATGCCGGCTATGGGACCAAGCTCGCGATCATCATCGCGGTTGTCGTCTCCGTCTGCCTGCTCTGCATGCTGTGCTTCGTCTCCGCGAGCCTGATCGCGCGCACCCTCGGGCGCACCGGAAATGCCGTGCTCTCACGCGTGCTCGGCATGCTGCTCGCGGCCTATTCGGTGCAGTTCGTGATCAACGGGATCGCGGCCGTCCGGGCGAGCTTTTCGTAAACCTGCGACAATCTGCTAATATACTGATTTTACAATTGGTTTCTTGATGTAACGGTACAGACGGCAAGGCAGCAGCCAATCCCGGCCGCTTTCTCTTGCACTGCCATATAGCTTTGACGTACTCCCGGTCTAACAAAGGTCCATCGTCAAGAAGCCGAGAAGAAACCGAGATATCGATGACAGCGGACGAGCTCGCAAAGAGACAGGCCATCATCGACGCGTGCCGCCGCATGAACGCGCTCGGCATCAACCAGGGCACCTCAGGCAATATCAGCGTCCGGCATGTGGACGGGCTTCTGGTCACGCCGACCAGCGTGCCCTATGACGCCATGACGCCCGACCAGATCGTGTTCATGGCGATGGACGGCTCGCATGCCCCCGGTCAGAAGCCGTCCAGTGAATGGCGCTTCCACCGCGACATCCTGAAATCGCGGCCCGACGTCAACGCCGTCGTCCACGCCCATCCCACCTATTGCACCATCCTGGCGATCATGGGCATGGAGATTCCGCCCGTGCACTACATGATCGCAGCCGCCGGCGGTGACAGTATCCGTTGCGCACCCTATGCCACTTTCGGAACGGCGGAACTGTCCGAGCATGCGCTACGGGCGTTGGAGGGCCGGCTCGCCTGCCTGCTCGACCATCACGGCATGATTGCGGTCGGCAAGACGCTGGACAAGGCGATGTGGCTCGCCGTCGAGGTCGAGACGCTGGCGCGGCAGTATCACGGCTGCCTCCAGATCGGAAAACCGCCGCTGCTGTCGAGTGCCGAGATCGAACGGGTCCGCCAGCGCATGGCCGGTTACGGCATGTCGGAAGGGTAGGGCGGGCAAAAAGGTGTTCGCGCGGATCAGACACATCACCGATCGCAAGGGATCGAACCGCGTCATGGTTCGCCTGCGCGCGCTCTTGCGCAGCAACGAGTTCTACCTGATCCCGCTGGCGCTCGTGATCGGTACGCTTACCGGCGCCATCGTGACGCTGATGGCCGAGATCGCGCAGATTGCCCATATGGTGATCTACGGCATTCCCGTCGACGTTCGCCTATCCGCCCACGCCCGGGTCAGCCCCTGGGCGGCCCTGCTCGCGCCCGCGCTCGGCGGACTGGCGCTCGGTATCATGGAATGGTGGCGGCGGCGGCTGAAGATCTCCAACGCGGTCGACCCGATCGAGGCGAACGCGCTGCGCGGCGGCAATCTGTCGATGCGCGACAGCATGGTGGTGTCGAGCCAGACGCTGATCTCGAACGGCTGCGGCGCTTCGGTCGGCCTTGAGGCCGGCTACACCCAGATCGGCTCGGGCATCGCCTCACTGTTCGGCAAGTTCTTCAATCTGCGCCGCAACGATTTGCGCCTGATCGTCGGTTGCGGCCCCGCCGCTGCGATCGCAGCGGCGTTTGGCGCGCCGATCACCGGCGCCTTCTATGCCTGCGAGCTGATCGTCGGCGTCTATTCGGTCGGCAGCGCCGCGCCGATCCTGGCGGCCTCGCTTGCCGGCGCGCTGACCGCGCAATGGCTCGGCGGCGCGCCGTACTCTATCGAAATACCGAAGGTCAGCGCGGTCGGCGTCGAGCAATATCTGGCGCTGATAGGGCTTGCGCTCGTCACCAGTGGCGTCGGCATCGCGGTGATGCGGTCGTCTTCGATGTTCGAGCGCCTGTTTATCTGGCTGCCGATCTGGCTGCGCCCGGTGATCGGCGGCCTTATCGTCGGCAGCTTTGCCATCGTCACGCCGCAGGTGCTCGCAGCCGGCCACGGCGCCATGGTGCTGGATCTGTTTCACGACATGACGATCGGCCTGATCGCGATCATCATCGCCTTGAAGGTGACGGCCTGCCTGATCTCGCTCGCCTCGGGTTTCCGTGGCGGTCTGTTCTTTGCCTCGTTGTTCGTCGGCAGCCTGATCGGAAAGTTCTTCGCTGCGGTTCTTTTGCTCATCAGCCCGGAATTCGTGATCGACCCGCTGGTCGCGATGCTGACGGGTATGGCGACGCTCGGCGTCGCCATCGTTGGCGGCCCCTTGACTATGTCGTTCCTCGTGCTGGAAATGACCCGCAATGTCGACGTCACCGCCGTGGTGCTGGCCGGCTGCATCGTCACCTCGATCTGCGTCCGCTTCATGTTCGGCCATTCCTTCTCGACCTGGCGCCTGCATCTGCGCGGCGAGACCATCCGTAGCGCCAACGACGTCGGCTGGCTGCGCAACCTCACCGTCGAGCGGCTGATGCGCTCCGACGTCGGCAAGGTGCCATCGACCACAACGATCGCCGCGGTCCGCAGCGAATTCGCGCTGGGCTCGCGGCCCGGCATCGTCATCGTCAACAATGCGGACGAGTATGTCGGGCTCGTTCTGCTGCCCGACCTGTTCTCGAGCGACCTCGACACCATCGCCGACGACATCCAGGTGATCGAGCTCGCCCGCCTGACCGAGATCGTGCTGATCCCGGAAATGAACGTGAAGTCGGCGATGGCCGTGTTCGACGAAGCGGAAGCCGAGATGCTGGCGGTGGTGGATTCCACCGACAGCCGCAAGGTGGTCGGCTTCCTCACCGAGACCTTCGTTCGCCGTCGCTATGTCGAGGAGATCGACAAGGCCACGCGCGGCGTGCTGGGGGCGCTGTCGTAGGGGTCAGCGGCCTCGGGGTCGAGAGAGGTATTGGGGGAGGGGGGCATGTCACCCGGAGCCGTCCGGCCTCCGAATCTCCTTGAAGGCGTCTTGCTTTGGACAAAGCGCGTCAGCGATGATCAGGGCAAGCAAATGCGACGGACGCCTTCGGGCGACATTGGGCTGGGAAGGGGACCGCCAATGAACTCCGTGACGACACCGATCGAGCCGCGTTATGCGCCGTCCGCGCGCATGGACGAAGAGCTCACGCATACCTTCGAGAAAATCAAGAGTGTGGATGAAGAGATCGCGCGCGCCAGCGAGCAGCTTGCCCGGCTGGAGCGCGATGCCGTGCGCAGTCGCCCGCGGCGTGGCGGGACGGCGCTGCGCGGCTTCGTCGGTCTGGGGCTGGCTGCGGGGATTGGCATCGCCGCCTTGGTCTCGCAATCATCCCACGGTGATACGGTCAGGCAGATGATCGCCGGTTGGGCGCCGCTGCACGCTGCGACGTCGTCGCAGTTGCAAGCAGAGCCGGCGCGCGAAGCTGAGACGAGCCCGACTGCTCAATTGGCCGAGGCATCGCCACAACCGGCATCCGCCGCCGAAACCATACCAGAGGTAGTCGCGCCAACCGGCAGCACGCTGCCGCCGGAGTTGACCGAATTGCTGCAGAAGCTGGTGAGTGATGTCGCAAACGTGCAGCAAGGCATCGATCAGCTCAAGGCGAGCCAGGCGCAATTGAAAGCGAACCAGGACCAAATGTCGCTCGACAGTCTCAGGCTTGCCGATGAGTTGAAGGCAGGCCAGGAACAAATGGCGCGGCTCGTCGCCAAAGTGCCTGGAGACAAGGCGTCTGAAAACAACACGCCGGATAACAAGATGCCCGAGATCGCCGGGAAAACGACCGACCGGTCGAACGCGGGGCGGAAGACGAGCGCAGCACCCGTGCCTGCGCCACGTCCGGCTGCGGCCCAGACGCGCAAGCCGGCGCCGGCAACGTCGTCACCGCATGCCGCGGTGCGACGGCCGGCTCCGGTCCAGCTGCAATCAGCGCGACAATAGTCGCGATCGATATGGGCCCGTAGTCGCGGCCGCTTTCACGACAACGATCGCCCCACATCGGTGGTGCCGACGCCGTCGAGCACTGTCGCCGGCATCGCGCCGAGTAAGGCGGCGATCATGCCGCTTTCGAATTCGCCGAGCCGCACCAGCGTGACGCGGATTATGCCGCTGATCGCTATGGCGCCCATCGCCTATCGGCCTGGTTGAGGAGGGGAAGCGACGACGCACGCCACGATCCGTCGGACCAATGGCAGCACCATCAGCAGCGTTGGAAAGGCGACGAGCCATGACAGCGCCCAGGCGCCCGGCCAGGTCGCGAGGAACGCCGGCGTCGCGCCGAGGCTCCGGAGCGTCGAAATGACCGACACCACGGCCGTCATGAGGATGGACAGCACGAATGGCATCACGATCGGCGCATAGCGCGCCGGCAGTTTGCGAACCGCAATCATCTGATTTCTCTTGAGGAAAAGGACGCGTCAGTCACGTTGAACCTGCGAAAATGCATCGATCCCGACGGCGTCGGTTGATGCGTTGGTTCACGTGAAACGCTTACGGCGACCGAAAAACGGCGCGGCTGTTCATTATCCGCTCAGGTTGAGTGGTTCAAGCTGGATCTGGTCGTTCGGTTTACAATCGTTCGAAGCGTGGCAGATCGCCGCGATCACGAAACTTTTCAGTGGTTTGCACGTTGTGGATCGTTTCATATTTTGACTTTGAACAAGAACAAAGGACGCCGAGATGAGCGATAGGCCCGTAAATTCAAGGTTCGGCCGCAACACCGCGCTGGCTGCGTTTGCGAGTCTGGCTCTGGCGACAGCTTCCGTCTCGCCCTCGTCTGCGGCGCCGGCCGGTTCGCCGACCGTCAGCGCGGACTCTGCGACGCCTAGCAGATCCGTAGCGACCGATTTCAGTGCCGCCCGGCGCCACCGCTACTATCGCCGGGGTCCAAATGCGGCAGGGCTTGCCTTCATGGGCGTGGCGGCAGGTCTGATCGGAGGCGCCATCGCGGAGAGCCGGCGCCAGGAGTACTACGAGAATCGCTATTATGACGGCCCGGGTCCTTACTATGGTGGTCAGGGATATTACGGTGGCGGTCCCTATTACGGTCCGCGTGGCTACTATCAGCCTTACTAGGCGCCTGTTCTCGCCGTAGTCCGGATTGCACGGAGCGTGTCATCGTGCGGCGCTTCGCGCCGTCCCGTTGGCTCCGTCCGGGCTAAGCGGCTCTGTGTTTGCCCGAGGGGCAAAACACCCGAGAGGGCGTCAAACCGCGCGGGCGAGATTATTCTAATTTACCGAAATTTGGATTTGTCATATGTGTCACCCATCCCGGCTCACCAAGAGGGCGATCTTGTGTCGTCACTGTCGCGAGCCGGGCTTGCGGTGGACGCGACAGCGTCGGGCGCGAGCGGTCAAGGGCGGGGCGGATTGCTCTCCGTGAGCCCAAAACTTCGCGCCGGATGAGCTGTCGGAACAAGTTAGTTCGGTGTACGATGGTGTCGCGAAGGAGAATTCACCCACGTATGGGATGAATGAGCCGCGCCATGGAAGACGCGCCATGGAAGAGAAATCTCCTCAAATAAGATTGGCACAGCCGCCGGGGACTGTGCTGACGAATATGGCCGTCGCAGCGTTGATAATTGCTGCGCTCTATTTCGGTCGTGAAATTTTTGTTCCCTTCGCGTTAGCAGTTCTCCTGAGTTTCGTTATGGCGCCCTTCGTGATGCGCTTACGTTCCTGGCGAATTCCGCGCACGATTTCTGTGCTGGTGGTCGTCTTCATCGGATTCTCGATCATATTTAGTCTGGGCGGTCTTATGGTTTCGCAGGCGACCCGGCTCGCCACCAAGTTGCCAGGCTATCAACAAACATTGAGCGACAAGATCGAAAGCCTGCGCGGCTTAATGGGCGGCGGCTCTGGAACATTGGAGCAGGCGTCGACAGTTCTGAAAGAATTGAAGACAGAGTTGCAGAATCGAGATGGGGCCGGCCGACCTGCTGACGGCGAACTCACCAGACAGCCCTCAGACAAGCCGATACCCATACCCGTTGAGGTAAGGCAACCCGATCCTGGTGCTCTGTCGACGTTTGGCGCAATCATCCAGCCACTGATCTCACCTTTAACGACGACAGGGATCGTCGTGATCTTTGTTGTCTTTGTCCTGCTGCAACGGGAAGATCTGAGGAATCGGCTTGTCCGACTGGCCGGATCCGCGGATATTCAACGCACGACCGCGGCCCTGGACGACGCCGGTAAGCGTCTGAGCAAGCTCTTTCTTACCCAGATCGCGTTCAATGGCGTGTTCGGTCTTGCAATAGGCTTAGGTCTTGAATTCATCGGTGTCCCCTCGGCTCCGCTATGGGGTCTGATCGCGATGATTATGCGATTTGTACCGTATATCGGTGCATTGATATCTGCGGTATTCCCTCTCATTCTCGCGGCGGCGGTGGGCACGGGCTGGCAGATGCTGATACTTACGGCGGCATTGTTCGTCGTGCTTGAGTTGCTCGCAGGACAGGTCCTCGAACCCTTGATTTTTGGGCATAGCTCGGGTCTTTCCCCGATTGCAATTATCCTGTCAGCGTCATTCTGGACGTGGCTTTGGGGGCCGGTCGGATTGGTGTTGGCCACGCCCCTGACAATATGTCTCGTCGTCCTTGGGCGGCATGTCGATCGTCTTAAATTCCTTGACGTTATGCTTGGCGACCGACCACCGCTGACGCCGCCGCAACTGGCTTATCAACGAATGCTGGCGGGAGATCCCATTGAAGCGGTGGAACAGGCGCATGAATACCTGAATGACTCGTCGCTTGAGAATTATTATGACGACATCCTCTTGAAGGGCCTGAGACTCGCGGAGGCCGACCGTCAATTGGGTCACCTCGATCAGGACCGATTAAATCGGGTAGTCTCAACGGTGGAAGAATTGGTCGCTGAGCTGGGGGCACACCATGACGTGGAAGCAACAGGACCCAGTTCCCCGGATCTAAGCTCAAGCCCGGGAGCTGCCATTACATTCGAGCGAGCAGGCTCCGAGCACGCTTTGATTCCGGAGCCGCCGACCTCGTCTATTTCGGTCGTTTGCATCCCTGGTGCCGGGCGACTCGATGAGGCGACGGCGCTTGTGCTGGCGCAGCTTCTGCGGTACCGCGGGATTCAGGCAATTGCGGAAAAGGCTGATGCTTCAGCAATGTCGAAATTGCTTTCGCTCGAATTGGCAAACACCGCGCTTGTATGTGTCTGCTATCTGAGTCAGCCGTCCACCGCCAAGATTCAGCACGTCATTCGAGGGCTCAGTAAAAGGATTGGCGCAACCCGTATCCTGTTCGCTTTGCTGGGAACGGGAGCTGCAGAAACGGTGGGAAACGCTTCCAACGCGTTGGTAGCAAGCGGGTCGTTCGGCGCAACCTTGGAAGCAGTCGTTCACGTGACCTCCGCGCAACCTGATGCGTCGGATCAGGCGAAGGCAGCTGCTCCGGCGTAAAACGAATCTTTTGCCCCTCTGGATTGCCGGGCGTCGCAGAGCGACCATCCGCATCGGTCACCGGGTCCTGTGGAGAGCAAAAGGATGGGCGGGGACCGCGCGACGGCGACCCTTGCGAATATTTGCCATCGCGCATTCCCGATTTTATTTAATGCGAACCGGTGCACAAACGGCGGACGCGATGTGGCGAATGCCGTAATCCGAGGACCGTTAGTGAAGCCCGGTTTGGCGCAAACCGCACATTTGGCCGGACCCAAAAGCTTCAGCAGGGACAATAGCGATCATTGCGACACGCGCGTGGAATGTCCACTCACGTCTCACAAGCAAAACATTCGGTTTGCACCGCCGCCATGACCCTTTGACCTAGGTCAATACTCTCAACGTGGGTTTACCTTGGGAGTAGCAACTAATCGGAGCGACTGCACTCTTCGCCTGTATCTCGTGCGTAACGCCGATATCGCTCGTCTGCAGTACGCGCAGGCAGCGATAGAAGCGTTGGGTAAGCTTTCGCCGGAAGAACGGGCAGCGTTCGTGAAGATGCTGCAGGAGCGAGCCGCCGCGCGCGGCGTGGCGCTACCTGGAGAAGTGGTCCCCGAACCGAAGGAACTGGGCGAGGTGCTCACCGATCTGCATGGGAAGCCCGGTCAGCTCCGGGATATCCTCGCCAGTGGCGATGCCCAGCCTCACGAGCAAGCCCAACCGTCGAACCCGATCATCGACATACTTGCGTCCCCGCAGGCAAAGGCCGTGCTCGCGGGGATCGCGGCCATGGTGGTCAAGCGTGTCATGCAGGGTTCATCCCGGACCGCGTAGCGCATGCGTGAGGCCCGCAGCCAAAGTCCGGTTGGGGTCATTCGGTTGACCTATCGGCAAGTCCGGGCAAGGTTCGCTATGCCGCCAAAATCGTAAGCGAGTTATCCTGTCGCGACGCAACAGGAACGAACACGATGACCGAGAGCGACGGCCCGCCCATCGCCAAAGGGTCTGCGACTGTCAGCGCGTCGGCCATTGGTGCGTCTGCAGCACTCGCTGTCATCGCCCGGGGGCCCATGTCTCCGCATTGTACCGTGTCGCTTTCTGTGTCCCGGCTCTGCGCAGCAACGCTTGCGCGTTGCGGCGCGTCCGGGACACGAGAGACGTCGCAGCAACCGCGTTCTACGCCCGCATCATCGCCCCGCTGGTGCCGACAGCGCGCCGTTGGCGTAGCGCTGCCAGTTGGGTGTGGTCGACTGCGACGGCCAGAACGCGTTGGAGTCGCGGACCGACTGGCTGATCGGGGCGGGGTGTGCCTTGCTTCTGCGGTGGCGGTCGCTCGCGGCGGCGGTCTGGATGGTGGCGGCGGCAATCAGGGTGACGCCGAGAATGGCAAAGGTCCTTCGCATGGTTGTTTCTCCCGTGACGGCGATTCAGGCTGTGAGAAAGATGTCGCCTGTGTTCGCGGTCGTGGCTGACATGGCGATGTCCCCTGCCGAATATCAGCCGGGCCGGTTTCACGATCCCAAGCGCGGCCATCACGTTGGGGCGAGCAAATTTTTTAGCCCCGGCCAAATATTCGGCAATCGTGCCCGCAGCGCCGGTGGACTTGCCCCCGGCAATCCGGTTCAATGAGGTGAATTGAGTTCTCAGGCGACAACGATGTCGAAATATCTGCTGGTCCTTCTCCTGATCGCCTCGCCGGCGGCCGCGCAGGTTAAGCTCACGCCAAAGACCTCGGCAGCGCATCCAGATCCGTGCGCCCCGATCGGGCGGACAGCGGACGGCAAGCTGGTCTACTCCATGAAATGCGAGAATCTGCCGGCGCCGCCTCCGCCTCCGCCACAGGCGGAACTGAAGGAGGCGCCCCCTTCGGCCGCGCCCGCCGCCGAGCCCGAGCCGGAGGTGCGGCGGAGCGGTATTTTCGGCTGGTCCTACGACCGCAGATGACGGGCCGCGCCACTTGCGCGAAGCCCCCTGGAATGCTCTTTGCTTGAAAATTCCCCGTGGGCCTTTAGCCCTCGATCCAGAGAGATGAGATGAGCAAACTCGTTATTCGCGCCGGCGACTTCACCTTCGATGCCCGCTTCGAGGAGCAACTGGCGCCCAAGACCGTCGCTGCGTTCCGCAAGGCGCTGCCGTTCGAAAGCCACATCATCCATGTGCGCTGGAGCGGCGAGGGCGTGTGGATGCCGCTCGGCGATCTCGATTTCGGCGTCGGCTACGAGAACCACACCAGCTATCCCGCGCCGGGTCAGATCATCCTCTATCCGGGCGGCATCAGCGAAACCGAGATCCTGCTCGCCTATGGCGGCGTGCACTTCGCCAGCAAAATGGGCCAGCTCGCCGGCAACCATTTCATCACGCTGACCTCGGGCCTCGAGAATCTCGCGCCCCTCGGCAAGAGCGTGCTCTGGAAGGGCGCCCTGCCGATCCGCTTCGAGGAAGTCTGAGTGACGGATACAAGCTACCCGCGCGATCTCCACGGTTACGGCCGCAACCCGCCGCATCCGCAATGGCCTGACAACGCGCGGGTCGCGGTGCAGTTCGTCGTCAATTTCGAGGAGGGCGGCGAGAACAACATCTTGCACGGCGATCGCACCTCGGAAGCGTTTCTGTCCGACGTCCTCGGCGCGCAGCCCTGGCCGGGCCAGCGCCACGCCAATATCGAATCGATGTTCGAATATGGCTCGCGCGCCGGCTTCTGGCGGCTGTGGCGGATGTTCAACGCGCGGAAGTGGCCGACGACCGTGTTCGGTGTCGCCACTGCGCTGAAGCGGAATCCGGAGATTGTCGCGGCGATGAAGGAGTCAGGCTGGGACATCGCGAGCCACAGTCTGAAATGGATCGAGCACAAGGACATGACCGAGGCGCAGGAGCGCGCCGAGATCGCCGAGTCCATTCGCGTCCACACCGAGGCGACGGGCTCGCGGCCGCTCGGCTGGTACACCGGGCGCTCCTCGATCAACACCAACCGCCTCCTGATGGAGGAGGGCGGATTCCTCTATCTGTGCGACTCCTATGCCGACGATCTGCCCTATTGGGTCAAGGGCGCGAACGGCAAGCAGCTCATCATTCCCTATACGTTAGACGCCAACGACATGCGCTTCATCAACCCGCAGGGGTTTGCGGAAGGTGAGCAGTTCTTCACCTATCTGAAGGACGCCTTCGACGTGCTCTATGCCGAGGGCGAGACCGCGCCGAAGATGATGTCGGTGGGGCTGCACTGCCGTCTTGCCGGCCGGCCCGGCCGCGCCGCGGGACTGATCCGCTTCCTCGACTATATCGGCAAGCACGATCGCGTCTGGGTGCCGACGCGGCTCCAGATCGCGCAGCACTGGCACGACAAGCATGCGCATCTTGCCGCCGACGCATTCGAGATCGGGTGAGGACGATGGCGCAAATCTCGCTCGCCGATCTCAATGCTGCTGATCAGGCCGGCTTTGTCGCGGCCCTCGCCAACGTCGTCGAATACTCACCGTGGATTGCGGAGAAACTTGCCGGGCAGCGGCCGTTCGCCGGTATCAACCAGTTGCACTCAGCGCTGATGGCAGCGATCCAGAGCGCCGAGCCCGACGTGCAGCTCGCGCTGATCCGGGCGCATCCCGATCTCGCCAACAAGACCCAGCGTGCAGCGGGGCTCACTGCAGAATCGACAGACGAGCAGAACAGCGCCGGCCTCGACCGTCTCTCGGATGCAGAATACGCCGCGTTCGAGCGCGTCAACAACGCCTATCGCGACAAGTTCGGCTTCCCCTATATCGTCTGCGTGCGCCGTCACACCAGGGATTCCGTGCTGCGCGACTTCGAGACGCGGTTGCGCAATATCGCCAAGACCGAGACGCGGCGTGCGATCGAGGAGATCGGCCGCATCTCCGCGCTGCGGCTCGATCAGCTCGTCGTCGCCGACGACAGGCTGAAGGTGCACGGCCAGCTCTCGACGCATGTGCTCGACAATCATGCCGGAAAGCCTGCAGCCGGTATCCCGGTGGAGCTCGTCGAGCTTGCGAATCTCGGCGAGAGCCGCGTGATCGCGCGCGCCGTGACCAATGCCGATGGCCGCACCGACCAGCCGCTGATCGGCGGCCGTCCGCTGCCGATCGGTCGCTATGAGCTCAAATTCAGCGTTGCCAAATATTACGCGGAACGCAACGTGCCGCTGTCAGACCCGCCGTTCCTCGACGAGATACCGCTGCGCTTTGCGATCAGCGAGCCGGAAAGCCACTACCACGTGCCGCTGCTGGTTACGCCGTGGAGCTACTCGACCTATCGCGGCAGTTAATTCCCAAACTTCTCGTGCAGCGCCGGAAACAGCCGGTCCGGCTTGAACGGCGGCGCGGTGAAGCGGATGCCGGTGGCATCCGCGATCGCGTTGCCGAGCGCGGCGGTGACCGGATTGTACGGGCTCTCGCTCATCGACTTGGCGCCCAGCGGCCCGATCGTGTCGGACGTCTCGGCGAAGAAGACCTCCGTGCGCGGAACGTCTGCGAAGGAGGGCAGATGGTAGTCGCGGAATTTCGGGTTGGTGACGCGGCCGGTCGCGTCGATCACCATCTCCTCGTAGAGCGCCGCCCCGATCGCCTGCGCGACGCCGCCCTCGACCTGGCCGCGGCACTGCATGGGATTGGCGACGACGCCGGCGTCCGCCGCCTGCACGCTCCGGAGAATCTTGATCTCGCCGGTGCCCTTGTTCACGGCGACGCGAAAGCCCTGGACGTTGAAGCCGACCGAGCGCGGCGTCCCCTCGGAATTGCCGCTGGCCGCGAACGGCTGCCCGCGTTCGCGCGCGAGCTTCGCCAGTTCAGCGAAGGACATCCGCCGGACACCACTGACAACCGTCTCGCCCTCAAGCGCGCAAGTTCCGACGTCGCACAGCCAGGCATCTGCGGCCGCCGCCTTCAGATCCGTCGCAAGCTGCATGGCGGCGGCATGCGTCGCCTTGCCGGCGACGAAGGTGCCGGCGCTGCCATAGGCGCCGGTGTCGTGACCGCCATGGGCGGTGTCGGACTGTCGCAGGCGGATCCTGTCGACGGTGGTTGCCAGCGTCGTCGCCGCGATCTGCCGGTGCACGGTGCTGGTGCCGTTGCCGAACTCGGCGGTGCCGACGGTGAGGTCGAAGCCGCCGTCGTCGTTGAGCGCGATCATCGCATCCGCGAGATGGCCGGCCGGCGGCACCGTGTCGATCATGGTCAGCGCGACGCCGTCGCCGATCAGCCACTCCGGCGTCAGGTCCGGCTGCGGGCCGTCGGCCTGCATGGCGCGTTCGACGAGGTCGAGGCATTGGTCGAGCCCGTAGGAGCCAAAGAGCACGTCGTGAAATTCGGACGGCGGCGGCGACAGCATGGGATCGCCTGTCTTGATGACGTTGCGCCGGCGCATGTCGTAGGGGCTGATGCTGAGCTGCCGTGCCAACTCGTCGATCGCGGCTTCGATCGCGATCTGCGTTTGGGGCAGGCCATAGCCGCGAAACGCGCCCGATGGCACCGTGTTGGTGTAGACGGCGAAGCCGTCGACCTTCTTGTTCGGACAGTTGTAGACAGCGATGGACTCGGACAGCGAGTGGAACATCACGGGGCCGGCATGATTGCCGTAGGCGCCGGTGTTGGAGAGCACCTCGAGCTGGAGCGCGGTGAGCCTGCCGTCGGCATCGGCGCCGGCCTTGATGTGGACCCGCATCGGATGCCGGGTCGAGGTCGCGATGAACTGCTCCTCGCGGGTCAGCTCCAGCTTGACCGGTCGTCCGGTCTTGAGCGTAGCCAGTGCCAGAATGTCCTCGACGAACATCTCCTGCTTGCCGCCAAAACCGCCGCCGACGCGTTCGCAGAACACGCGGACCTTGTCCAAGGGGAGCTCAAAGATGTCCGACAGCGCGCGGCGGGTCAGGAACGGCACCTGCGTGGAGGTGCGGACATTGAGCACGCCTGAAGCGTCGAGCCAGGCGAGGCCGCCATGGGTCTCCAGTGCCGCATGCTGCACGCGGTGGCTGTGGAAGGTCGCCTCATAGGTGACGGCGGACGTCGCGAGCGCCGCCGCCACGTCGCCGTATTCGCCATGCGTCTCGGCTGCGAGGTTACGCTGGGGATCGGCGATGCGGTTCGCGGTGGTACGGTCAGGATGAATGACAGGTGCGCCCGGCGCCATCGCCTGCTCCGGGTCGATCAGCGCAGGCAGGATTTCGTAGTCGACCTTCAGCCGCCGGCACGCCTCCTCGGCGGCGGCCTCGCTCTCGGCGACGACGGCGGCGACCTTCTGGCCGATGAAGCGGACGACGTCATCGAGGATGCGAGTATCCTCCGGATCCATCCAGTCCTTCTCATGCCGCGCGGTCGAGATCAGCACCGACGGCGCATCCTCATGCGTCAGCACCGCGTGCACGCCGGGCACGCGTAGCGCATCCGACTTGTCGATCGCGACGATTTTCGCGTGCGCGTGCGGCGAGCGCAGCAGCTTGATGTGTAGCAGGCCGTCGATCTGCGTGTCGAAGGTGTAGCGCGCCTTGCCGCGGACGACGTCGGGGCCTGCGGGCGCCGGCAGGCTGCGGCCGAAGGCGGCACCGGCCTCGACGCTCTCCTCGACATTGGTCTTGCCGAGCAGCGCGTCCTCGATCGAGCGATAGCCGGTACAGCGACAGATATTGCCCTTCAGCGCCGATCCGAGATCGGTACGCTGCGCCTGGTTCAGCGAGGCGCAGGTCAGGATCATGCCGGCGGTGCAGAAGCCGCATTGGAAGCCCTGCGCGTCGAGGAACGCCTGCTGCATCGGATGCGCGCCGCGGTCGCTACCGAGCCCTTCGATCGTGGTGACGGCGCGCCCCTCGGCGCGGAATGCCGGGATCAGGCAGCTATGCACGGGCTCGCCGTCGAGCAGCACGGTGCAGGCGCCGCAATCGCCGGCATCGCAGCCCTTCTTCACGCCGAAATGGCCGAGCTCGCGCAGGAACGTGCGCAGGCACTGGCCGGCGCGCGGCTCTTGCGGGAACGTCTTGCCGTTGACCTCGAAATTCACGATGGCGTCGTCCCCAGGAGCTCGCCGCGAATCTCCTCGGCGAGCCTTAGCGTCATATGCTTGCGCCAGAGCGGCTTGCCGTGGATATCGATGTGGTACAGATCATCCGGGATCTGCTGTGCGATCGCGTCGCGAAGCGCACCCGCGTCCGGAGCCTTCTGAAAGGACAGCTGGATCGGTCGCACCGTCGATGCGGTTACCGACAGCGTCAGCGTGCCATCGTTATCCAGGCTGCCGATCAGAAGCGCCGCAGAGCGGCCGACCGGTGCCAGCGAGATCTGGCGAAAGGCCGTGCGGCGCTTCAGCGCGGCAATCGGGATATCGATCTGCCGGATCAGGTCGCCCGGCGTCAGGCGGTTGCGCTGGTTGCCAATGACGAAGTCGACGACGGGAATCTTCTCTTCACCGCCGCCGGCCTTCCAGATGGTGCAGACGCCATCCAGCGCTGATGTGAGCGAGATCATCGGTCCCGCCGGCAGCGACATGCAGAGATTGCCGCCGACCGTCGCGGTCTTCCAGATCTTGAATGAAGCAAGGAAAGCCCGGCAGCACTGGCCAATCAGCGGGGCTGCGAGCCAGTCGGGCGGGCAGGCGAAACCGTCGAGCTGCGTGATGGTGCAGGTGGCGGAGATGGCGAGATGGGTGTCGGTGATCGTCAGCGCCGGCCATTTCAGATCAGTGAGATCGATCAGCCGTTTCAGGTGGGCCTGCGGCTCCGAGAACAGCCAGGTGCCGCCCGCGAGCCAAGCATCACCTTCCGCCCAGGCGGGCAGTTGCGCGCGCGTTTGCGGATGGGCCACCGTCGTGATGGTATTCAAATCCATGGCTGCGCCAAAGCTTTCGCCCGTGAATCGTACAGATGAGTCTTGCAAGACCGGAGCCAAGTCGCAACAAGCAAGTCGTAGCATGAAGGTGATCGGGCCGGCGGCCGCCTTGCCGGCCTTGTCATCAGCGGATGTGAGGAGACCAGGATCATGAGCGACGCAAAGCCGATCTGGCTCAGGGATCCCCTGGCCATCCTCGCGGACGGCGCCGAGCGCGGGATCGTGGTGAGGGACGGCCGGATTGTCGAGCTCGTGCCGGCCGGCGGCAGGCCTGCGACGGCGGATGTCGCGGTGTTCGACGCAAGCGAGCATGTCGTGCTGCCGGGCCTGATCAACACGCATCATCATTTCTACCAGACGCTGACGCGAGCGTTGCCGGCGGCGATGGACCGCGAGCTGTTTCCCTGGCTCCAGGCGCTCTATCCGGTGTGGGCGAGGATGACGCCGGAATCGCTCGAGCTCGGCGTCACCGTGGCGATGTCCGAGCTCCTGCTTTCGGGCTGCACCACCACAACGGATCACCACTATGTGTTCCCGGCGGGGCTCGAGGAATCCGTCGATATCGAGGTCGGAGTCGCAAAGCGGCTCGGTGTCCGGGTGCTGCTCACGCGCGGCTCGATGAACCTGTCGCAGCGCGATGGCGGACTGCCGCCCGACAGCGTCGTGCAGGACGAGGATACGATCCTAGCCGACAGCGCGCGGGTGGTTGCAGAGCATCACCAGCGCGGCGCGGATGCGATGGTGCAGATCGCGCTGGCGCCTTGCTCGCCGTTCTCGGTGACGACGTCGCTGATGCGCGCCACCGCCGATCTCGCCGACAAGCTCGACGTGCGCCTGCACACCCATCTCGCCGAGACCGAGGACGAGACCAAATTCTGCCAGCAGATGTATGGCTGCCGTCCGCTCGACTATCTCGAGCAATGCGGCTGGCTCAATGCGCGGACCTGGCTCGCTCACGGCATATTTTTCAACGCCGACGAGATGAAGCGGCTCGGCAAGGCCAAGACCACCATCAGCCATTGCGCATGTAGCAACCAGATTCTGGCGTCGGGCTGCTGCCCGGTGTGCGAGATGGAGGAGGCCGGTGTCGGCATCGGCATCGGCGTCGACGGTTCGGCCTCGAACGACGGGTCGAATTTGATGCAGGAGGTGCGGGCGGCGTTCCTGCTGCAACGGGCGCGCTACGGAGTGGCCAAGGTCAGCCACAAGGACGCGCTGCGCTGGGCGACCAAAGGCTCGGCGGCGTGCGTCGGCCGGCCGGAGCTGGGCGAGATCGCCATCGGCAAGGCGGCCGATCTCGCCCTGTTCAGGCTCGACGAGCTGCGCTTCTCCGGTCACGGCGATCCGCTCGCTGCGCTGGTGCTGTGCGGGGCGCATCGGGCCGACCGGGTGATGGTGGCGGGACAATGGGCCGTGATCGACGGCGCGATCCCGGGACTGGATGTTCCCGATCTCGTCCGCCGCCACAGCGCGGCGGCGCGGGCGATGCAGGCGGGATAATCCGGGCAAAAAAAGAAAGAGGGGGCGACCACAAGTGCCGGGTGCTTCTGGCCACCCCCTCCGAACCTCCTCCGGGAGGAGCAGGTGATCTAGGCAAAGCAAGAAGCGTGCTACTTGCCCGGAAGCTTGTCGTCGATGCCTTTGACATAGAAATTCATGCCGAGGATCTGGCCGTCATCGAGGTGATCGCCACCTTTGCACTCGACGGGCTTGCCGTCCTGCCCAACGACCGGGCACTTGAATGGATGCAGCTTGCCCGCTGTGATCGCGGCTTGGGCATCCTCGGCGATCTTCTTCACGTCGTCGGGCATATTGGTGTAGGGCGCCATCGCGAACATGTGACTGTCGAGGCCGCCCCAGCTGTCCTCGGACTTCCAGGTGCCGGCGAGCTCGGCCTTGACGCGCTCGATGTAGTAAGGGCCCCAGGTGTCCAGGATCGAGGTGAGCTGGGTCTTCGGCCCGAACTTGATCATCTCGGAATCCTGGCCGAAGGCGAGCTTGCCGCGTTCGCTGGCAATCTGCATCGCCGCCGGCGAATCCGTGTGCTGCATGATCACGTCGGCGCCTTGGTCGATAAGCGCCTTGGCGGCGTCGGCCTCCTTGCCCGGGTCGAACCAGGTGTTGGCCCAGATGATCTTAACCTTGATGTTCGGATTGATGGTCTGCGCCGCGAGGATCGTCGCGTTGATGCCGGAGACGACCTCCGGAATCGGGAACGAGCCGATATAGCCGAGCACGCCGGACTTCGACATCTTGGCCGCGATCAGGCCCTGGATGTAGCGGCCCTGCCACCATTTGGCCGAGTAGGTCGACATGTTCGGATTGCGCTTGTAGCCGGTGGCGTGCTCGAAATGCACGTTCGGATATTTCTTGGCGACCTTCAGCGTCGGGTCCATGTAGCCGAACGAGGTCGTGAAGATCAGCTTGTTGCCGGCGCGGACGAGCTGCTCGATGGAGCGCTCGGCGTCGGGGCCTTCGGGCACGTTCTCGAGATAGGTGGTCTCGATCTTGTCGCCGAGCTCCTTCACCAGGGCCTGGCGCGCGAGGTCGTGCTGGTAGGTCCAGCCCAAGTCTCCGATCGGACCCAGATAGATGAAGCCGACTTTCAGCTTGTCGGCGGCGGAGGCTGCACTGACGCTTCCGGCAAGCAAGAGCCCGGCAGCCAGCGCAAGAAGTGATTTCCTCATCATCAATCTCCAAACATCAGGGGACAGCCACGGTCCGCAACGTACGCGCCCCATTGCGCACGCCGCGGAAATGAAACTTAGCGGTCCGGCACGAACACGGTGCCGAGCGCGGCCGGCGCGGTCGAGCCGCCAGTGCGCGCGCGGGAGAGCAGGACCAGGACGATGACGGTTGCGAGGTAAGGCAGCGCCGACATGAATTGCGAGGGAATGCCGACGCCCCAGCCTTGCGCATGTAGTTGCAGGATCGTCACCGCGCCGAACAGATAGGCGCCGACCACGAGCCGGCCCGGCCGCCAGGACGAAAACACGACCAGCGCCAGCGCGATCCAGCCGCGCCCCGCGGTCATGCCGGGAATGAAGAACGGCGTGTAGGCGAGCGGCAGGTAGGCGCCGGCAAGGCCTGCGCAGGCGCCGCCGAACATCACGGCGAAGGTGCGGATGCGCAGCACGGGGTAGCCCAGCGCATGCGCGGAGACATGGTTGTCGCCGCAGGCGCGGAGGATCAAACCCGCCCGCGTGCGGTACAGGAACCACCAGACGCCGATGACGAGTGCGATGGAGAAATAGACGAAGGCGTCCTCGCCGAACAACACCCGGCCAATCAGCGGCATGTCCGTGAGGCTGGGAATATAGAGGTGCATCGCGGGCGTGATGCGCTCGCCGACGAAGCCGGCGCCGATCAGGCCGGACAGGCCGACGCCGAGGATGGTCAGCGCGAGACCCGTTGCAACCTGGTTGACGGCGAGCCCGAGCGCCATCAGCGCGAACACCAGCGACATCAGCGTGCCCGCGACGATGCCGAACAGCGCGCCGATGAAGATCGAGCCGGTGAGCCACGCACCCGCAAAGCCGCAGGCCGCGCCGACGATCATCATGCCCTCGACGCCGAGATTGAGTACGCCGGAGCGCTCGGTCACGAGCTCGCCGGTCGCCGCGATCAGGAGCGGCGTCGATGCGGCGAGCACCGCGAGGATGATGGCTTCAACCAGTTCCACGGGTCACCTGTCGGTTCGGGAAAACCAGCTTGAAGCGATAGAGAATGAGGGAATCGCAGGCGAGGACGTAGAACAGGAGGATGCCCTGGAAAACCTTGGTGACGTCCAACGGGATCTTCATCGCGATCTGCGCCTGCTCGCCGCCGATAAAGGTCAATGCGAGAAAAAGGCCTGCAATTAGTATTCCAAGCGGGTTCAGCCGGCCGAGGAAGGCGACGATGATCGCGGTAAAGCCGTAGCCGGGCGAGATGCCGGGCTGGAGATGCCCGACCGGACCCGCGACCTCGATGATGCCGGCGAGCCCGGCGAGCGCGCCGGAGACCGCGAAGGTCAGGATGATCAGCTGGTTGGCGTTGAAGCCGCCGAATCGTGCGGCGCGAGGTGCCGCGCCGACCACGCGGATCTCGAAGCCCTTGATGGTGCGCCCGAGCAGGATCGCGGCGGCCGCGACGACGAGCAGGGCGATGATCGAGCCGAGATGTAACCGGCCGCCTTCGATCAGCAGCGGCACCGTTGCGACCGGATCGAACTCCGCGGTGGTCGGGAAGTTGAATCCATGCGGATCGCGCCAGGGTCCACGTACGAGATAGTCGAGAAAGAGGTCGGCGACATAGACCAGCATCAGGCTGGTCAGGATTTCGCTGGCGCCGAACTTCACCTTGCAGATCGCCGGGATCAGCGCATAGAGCGCGCCTGCTGCGGCGGCGAGCACGAGCATGACCGGAAGCACCCAGGCGCCGGCATCGGTGCCCTGCGTCTTCACCGCGATCCAGCTTCCGGCCACCGCGCCGATCAGGAATTGGCCCTCGGCGCCGATGTTCCACGCGTTGGCGAGATAGCACAGCGACAACCCGATCGCGATCATCACCAGCGGCGTCGCCTTCACCGCGATCTCCTGCAGTGAATAGCCGTCGGTCAACGGCGCGATGAAATAGGCATGCAGAGCGAGCAGCGGATTCTTGCCGAGGATCGCGAACAGGATGATCATGGTCACGATCGTCAGCCCGATCGCGATCAGCGGCGAGACCAGCGCGATCGTGTTGGAGCGCTCGACGCGCTTCTCAAGCACCAACTGCATGCTCGGCCTCCTTCGGCTCCAGGCTGCTGCCCCCCATCAACAGGCCGAGTTTTTCGCGCGTGGCTTCGCTCGTGGCAAGCGGCGCCGACAGCCGGCCATGGAACATCACGGCGATCCGATCGGCGATCTCCGCGAGCTCGTCGAGATCCTGGCTGGTGACGAGCACTGCGGCGCCTGCGGTTGCGAGATCAAGCAGCGCCTGGCGGATCACGGCGGCGGCGCCGGCATCGACGCCCCATGTCGGCTGGCTCACCACCAGCACCGCGGGGTTGCGCAGGATCTCGCGGCCGACGATGAACTTTTGCAAATTGCCGCCGGACAGGCTCGCCGCTTCCGGATCCCGCTTGGCCTTGCGCACGTCGAACGTTTCGGTCGCGCGGTCCACGGTTTTTAGTGTCGCCGCGGTGTCGATGAAGCCGTGATGAACCATGCCGCTGGCGGCGTGCCCGGTGAGCAGCGCGTTCTCCGAGAGCTTCATGCGCGGCGCGGTGCCGTGGCCGAGCCGTTCCTCCGGGACGAAGGCCGCGCCCAGCTTGCGGCGCTGCGTGATCGAGAGGTGGCCGGCGGCGATGCCTTCGATCACGACGGTGCCGGGGTCGTTCGACAGGCGTTCGCCGGACAGCGCGGCGAACAGCTCGTCCTGGCCGTTGCCGGCGACACCGGCGATGCCGAGGATCTCGCCACCCTTCAGCTCGAACGAGATGTGCTCGAGCCGGACGCCGTGCGCCTCGCTCGGCGCCAGCGAGAGATCGTTGACGACCAGCCGCGGCACCGTGGTCTTCCGGCCGGCAGGTGCCTTCACTTCCTTGATCTCGCCGCCGACCATCATGCGCGCGAGCGAAGCCGCGGTCTCGAGCCGGGGATTGCAGGTGTCGACCTTCTTGCCGCCACGCAGGATCGTGGCGGTGTCGCAGAGGCGCTTCACCTCCTCCAGCTTGTGGCTGATGTAGAGGATGGCGCGGCCTTCGGCCTTGAGGCGCTCCAGCACGATGAAGAGCTGGTCGGCTTCCTGCGGCGTCAGCACGGCGGTCGGCTCGTCCAGGATCAGGAATTTCGGGTCCTGCATCAGCGCGCGCACAATCTCGATGCGCTGGCGCTCGCCGACGGAGAGCTGCCAGACCTCGCGCCTGGGATCGAGCGGCAGGCCATAGGTCTTCGACACCTGCTCCAGCCGCGCTGACATGTCCTTGAAGGACTCTTTGCCGTCGAGCCCGAGCGCGACGTTCTCGGCGACGGTCAAATTGTCGAACAGCGAGAAATGCTGAAACACCATGCCGATGCCGCGGCTGCGCGCTTCGGATGGACCCGACAGCACGATGGGCTGGCCCCGCCAGCGGATCTCGCCGGCGCTGGGCTGGATCAGCCCGTAGATCGCCTTGACCAGCGTCGACTTGCCGGCGCCGTTCTCGCCGAGCAGGGCATGGATCTGTTTCGGCTGGATCTCGATGCTGATGGAGTCGTTGGCGAGGAAATCCCCATAGCGCTTGGTGAGCCCGATCGTCTGAAGCAGAGGGGGCTCGCCGGAATGCAGGTCGTTGGACGTCTGGTCTAACATTCGCTGATGCGCTGGCACGGGGTGAAGTGCCTCAATTGTGGGCTAGTTTGAACCGTCGCGTAAGATGTGAAAAAGCGTCATCCCTTGCTCAACGCTTCGGCAGGCGGTCTGTGTCGCGAGTCGCGGCCCTTGTCAGTCGATGATCGTCGTCAACCGAGATCAGGGAGAGCCATTGCGGCGGCCTCCCGCGAGAGACGCCTGTTGCAAATTTGTGACGGCTCAAACCAAATCGGAACCCGCTGTGCAGGCTTGACGTGAAGTTGAGCAAAGTCGCGCCGGCGCGCGTATGCAATTCCCGACCGCGCCAACCGTCGCCGTCGTCAATTGTGTCTGCATTCTTGCGCCGCCACAAAAGACAAATGAAATCAAACGGGAATGTTCGGCATCGCGTCACCGCGCGCACGCAACAGCGAAACGGAAAAAATCCTCGAATTCCTGGGTTGAAAGGCCGCCTCCTGCCGAAACAAGCGGCATGCCTTGAAAGAAGTTGAGGCTTCTCACTCCGGGAGATCGGCGCAAGTGTCGCACCCAAGGGGCGTTCATTTTTACGTGTCCAAACTTGGGGGTATTCAGGATGTCGTTTGGTTTCAAGGCAATCGCAGCCGCGGCGCTGTCGATTGCTACACTCGCTACCAGTGGCCTGGCTCAGGCAGCGGACCTGCCGGTCAAGGCTGCCAAGAAAGCGTCGGACGTCCCGTTCTTCCTGGTGATCGACAACCGCGTCACGTTCTCCTGGATGCCCAAGGGCACTGACCCCGGCATGTGGAGCGTCAATCCGAACGGCAGCATCAACGGTACGACCGCCAAGCAGGTCTATTCGTTCACGCACTTCGATCTCTGGGCCTACGGCACCAACTTCTTCACCATCTCGATGTTCAAGTCGGGTCATAACGACCCTGCTTCGCCCTGTATCGCACCTGGTCTATCTTCCTCCTTCGGTGCAGCCGACTGCGCCGGCGCGACCGAGATCTACGGCCTGTTCCGGTCGACCTTCGGCTGGAACCAACTCTTCAACACCAAGGCCTTCACCACGGGGCCGCTGCAGAACATTTCGTTTGAAGTCGGTATGGATGGCAATTCCGAGAACACATTCTTGGCGCCCGCCAAGCGGGACGTCGTTGCCGGTCTCCAGTTCGCCTTCGATCTTCCTTACAAAGGCTACATCAACGTCGCGCCCTTGATGTACTGGGAGTTCTCCAACCACAACGCCTTCACTCAGTGCGGCAGCGGTTTTGCTGGCCCCCTCCCGGGTGTGAGCTGTAACTCCGATGGCAATGTCAGCTACAACCCGACCTGGGCCGTCGAAATCAACTACTACATGGACCTCGGCTTCCTGCCGCCGAACATGCAGTTCTGGTCGATCAGCGGCCGCGCCGGCTGGTACGGACCGAAGGGCGACTCGAACGGCCTGCCTGCGCTCTCGGGCCCCGGCCGGTTCTCGACCGCCTCCAAAACCGAGCTGAACAGCGAGCCGATCCGCCTGACCTTTGATGCCTCGAAGGCGGTCTGGGGTGACAAGTACTCGCACTTCGTCGATCTCTGGGTTGCCTATCGCTACTGGCAGAACAAGTTCGGCCTCGACCACAACGCCATGGCCGGTGTCTGCACCGTCGCGGCGACTGGCCAGAGCACCAAGAGCTGCACCGAGTCGACGGTTTACGGAGGTATCACTGTGAAGTTCTGATCGGCTGAGTCTCCAAGCTACAACGATGGCGCCGCGCAGAGATGCGTAGCGCCATTCTGTTTTTGAAGCTCCAGAGTGTAGAATCGTAGGGTGGGCGAAGGCGCAAGGCGCCGTTGCCACTATCTTTCCAAGCGATTGGCTATTGGTGGGCACGCTTCGCTTTGCCCACCCTACGGTACCGGTTGTTGCGAAGCGGCTACTTCGTCCACACGCCGTCGTGCAGCGCTTCGGCTTCGTCCTCGAGCAGCGGCCCCACAACCTCCGTTGGCCGCTGGCCGCTGGCAAACACATGACGGCACGGCAAGTCGAGCGTGGGGTTCTCGGGATGGTTGCCGGTGACGCCCCGCAGGCGGTGCTCGCTGAGGCCGTAGACCACGCGGCCGATGCCGGCCCAGTAGATCGCGCCGGCACACATCGCGCAGGGCTCTGCGGAGGAATAGAGCGTGGCTTTCGCCAGCACCTCACGGTCGAGCATACGGCAGGCTTGCGAGGCCGCGAGGCGCTCGGCATGCGCAGTGCCGTCGTGGTCGGGCATGTAGCCGTTCTCGGTCTCGATCAGCACCTTGCCATCGGCATCGACGACGACGCAGCCGAACGGATGGTTGCCATGGGTGAGCGAGCGGCGCGCGACCGCGAAGGACAGGCGGAGGAAGTGCTCGTCGCGCTCGGATCCGCCGCCCATCGCTCGTCCCTGGTCAATGCCCCGCCATATGCCGGCCGACCACGGTGAGATCGGCTTGGCTGGTTCGTGCTTCATACACGAATTCGCCGTGGAACATCACCACCAGACGATCGGAGAGTTCGAGCAATTCGTCGAGATCCTCGCTGACGAGCAGCACGGCGGCGCCACGGTTGCGGGCGGCCATGATCTCGGCGTGGATCTGCGCCACCGCCGCGAAGTCGAGGCCGAAGCAGGGATTGGCCGCGATCAGCACCTCGACGTTGCCGCCAAGCTCGCGCGCCAGCACGGCGCGCTGCACGTTGCCGCCCGACAGCGCCGCGATCGGCGTATCGGGCGTGCGGGTCTTGATCTTGTACTGCCTGATCTTCCTCTTCGCATCGTCCCGGAAGGCGCCGCGGTTGAGCCACCAGCCGCCGCTGGCGAAGGGCGCGCGGTCGAACTCGCGGAAGGCGATGTTGTCGGCGACGCTCATGCCACCGACGCAGGCGTTCTTCAGCGGCTCCTCGGGCAGGAGCGACATCTTGTGGCGCCGCATCTCCTCGCGGCTGGCGTGATAGGAATCGCCCGCGACGCGAATTTCACCACCCTCCGGCTCGCGCTGGCCGGCCAACACCTCGACCAACTGGCGCTGGCCATTGCCGGAGACGCCGGCAATGCCGACGATCTCGCCGGCGCGAACCGTGAGTGAGACGTCGTGCACGGCAATGGCGCCTGCGTCGTCGAGCGCGCGGACTTTTGCCAATTCCAGCCGGGCCTGGCCGGCTTCGCCGGTGCGCAGCGGCTGCACGGTCAGTTCTTCGGCGCCGATCATGGTTCGCGCCATCGCATCCGGTGTGAGTTCGGAAACCTTGCCGGCACCTGCGAGCTTGCCGCGGCGCAGGATCGTGACGTCGTCGGCGAAGGCCATGACCTCGCGGAATTTGTGCGTGATCATCAGGATGGTCAGCTCGCCCTTGACGACCATGTCGCGGAGCATGCCGAGCACTTCGTCGGCCTCCGCGGGCGTCAGCACCGAAGTCGGCTCGTCCAGGATCAGGAAGCGGCGCTTCAGATAGAGCTGCTTGAGGATCTCGCATTTCTGCCGCTCGCCGGCCGAGATGTCGGAGACCTTTGCGCCGAGCGGCACCTTGAAGGGCATCCGCGCCAGAAAAGCCTCGAGCTCCTTCATCTCCTTCGGCCAGTTCACCACGGCCGGCACATCGTCGCGTGCCAGCACGAGGTTTTCCGCGACCGTCATTGCCGGCACCAGGGTAAAATGCTGGTAGACCATGCCGAGGCCGAGCGCGTGGGCGTCCTTTGGATTTGCGATCGCCTGCTCGCGGCCGCCGACGAGGATGTCGCCTTCGGTCGCGCGGTAATAGCCCATGATGCATTTGACGAGCGTCGATTTGCCGGCGCCGTTCTCGCCGAGCAGCGCGTGGAACGAGCCCGGCCGCACCTTCAGCTCGACATTGTCGAGCGCCAGGAAGTCGCCGAAACGCATGGTCATGGCGATGGCGTCGACGCCGAAGGCGCCTGCCGGCGGTGGCGTTTCGCCGATGATCACGAGATCGCCCCGATGAAGGCATCCGACGTCGAGACCGCGCCGAACACGCCGCCCTGCATCTTGATCATCTTCAGTGCATGCTCGTGGTTGCTCTTGTCGGTGGCGCCGCAGCAGTCGTGCAGCAGGACGCATTCGAAGCCGCGGTCGTTGGCCTCGCGCATCGTGGTGTGAACGCAGACGTCGGTCGTGATGCCCGTCAGCACGATGTTCTCGATGCCGCGCACGCGCAGGATCAGCTCCAGGTCGGTGGCGCAGAACGAGCCCTTGCCGGGCTTGTCGATGATGGGCTCGCCCGGCAGCGGCGCCAGCTCCTCGATGATGTCCCAGCCCGGCTCGCCGCGCACCAGGATACGGCCGCACGGGCCGGGATCGCCGATGCCGGCGCCGATCTGGCGCGAGCGCCAGCGCTTGTTGGCGGGAAGGTCGGAGAGATCGGGGCGATGGCCCTCGCGGGTATGGATGATGTGAAAGCCTTGCGCGCGCATCGCTGCGAGCAGCTTCTTGATCGGCTCGATCGGCGCCCGCGTCAGAGAGAGGTCGTAGCCCATCTTGTCGACATAGCCGCCGATGCCGCAGAAATCGGTTTGCATATCGATGATGATGAGCGCGGTGTTCTCGGGGCGGAGATCGCCATTGTAGGGCCAGGCATAGGGCTCGGACTTGATATAGCGCTCGGGCATGATTTCGCTCTCTAGCGGGTGATCGACAATTCGGCCGGGGCTCCGGTCAGCGTGCGTTTCGGCGAGCAGGTGATGATCATGATCGCCAGCGTCAGGATGTATGGGGCGGCGTTGAAGAGGTGATAGCCGGAGGTGACGCCGACCGATTGCAGTGCAGGGCCCAAGGCCGCGGCACCGCCGAAGGCGAGCGAGGCCCACAGGCAGAGCATGGGATCCCAGCGCGCGAAGATCACCAGCGCCACCGCCGTGATGCCCTGGCCTGAGGAGAGGCCCTCGTTCCAGCTTCCGGGATAGAACAGCGACAGGAAGGAGCCGCCGATGCCGGCGAGGAAGCCGCCGACCATGGTCGCGCGCAGGCGGATCAGCAGCACGGAATGGCCCATTGCGCGCGCGGCGTCGGAGCTCTCGCCGGCGGTACGGATCAAAAGGCCCCAGCGCGTGGTGCGGAAGGCCCAATAGAGGATTGGCGCGAGCGCGACGCCGATCAGGAACAGGACGTTGACGCGCAGCGCGGCGCGCACCTGCGGGATGTCGCTCCACCAGCCAAAATCGATCGCGGGCAGGCGTGGCGCGGTGGGTTCGATCAGCGGCTTGCCGAGATAGAAGGCAAGGCCGGTGCCGAACAGCATCAGTGCAATGCCGACCGCGATATCGTTGACGCGCGGCAGCGAGCAGATGCCGGCGTGCAATGCGCCCAGCAATGCACCTGTGATGCCGGCGGCGAGCACGCCAAGCCAGGGCGATCCCGTGAGATACGAGATGCCGTAGGCGCTCATCGCGCCCATCACCAGCGTGCCTTCGAGGCCGAGATTGATGCGCCCGGAGCGCTCGGTGATGCATTCGCCGAGGCTCACGAACAGGAACGGCGTGGAGACGCGGATGGCGCCGCCCAGCACGGCGAGGGGGACAGTCCAGAGCCCGATCGATCCATCTGCCATCTCAGGATTTTCCCTTCAAAAATCCAATGCGGCCGTAAAGTGCATCGCTGGCCAGCACGAAGACGAAGATGATGCCCTGAAGCACCAGAACGGATGCGTCGGGCAATCCGAGACGGCGCTGCAGCAGGCCGCCGCTGGCGCTGATGCCGCCGAGCAGGATCGCGACGGGAATGATCGCGAGCGGATTCTGCCGGGCAAGGAAGGCGACGAGAATGCCGGTGAAGCCATAGCCCGCCGCAAGGTTGGCGTTGGTGCGTCCCTGCACGGCGGCGACCTCGACCATGCCGGCAAGGCCCGCGGCGCCGCCGGCGAGGAAGCAGATGGTCAGGATCAGCTTGCTGACGCCGAGGCCGACGATCTTTGCGGCGCGGATATTGCCGCCGGTGACGCGCGCGGCGAAGCCGAACACGGTGTGATAGATCAGGACGTAGGCGGCGATCGCGGCGATCAGGCCGAAGACGAGGCCCCAATGCACGTCGGTGCCGGGAATGCTGCCGATCATGTTGGCCGCGCCGATCTCACGCGTCGACGGCTTGTTGAGGCTGGCGGGATCGCGCATCAGCCCCTCAACAAGATGATTGAGGATCGCGAGCGCGATGTAGACGAGCAGCAGGCTCGAGATGGTCTCGTTGACACCGCGATACTGGCGCAGCGCGCCCGACAGCATGATCCACAGGCCGCCGCCGACTACGCCGCCGATGACCATGGCAATTTGCACGACGAGCGGCGGCATGCCCTGAAGCGCCAGCGCGGCGCTGGTCGCCGATAGCGCGCCGATTAGGAGTGCGCCTTCGCCGCCGATGATGACCATGCCGAGCTGTGCCGGCAGTGCGGTGCAGAGCGCGGTGAGGATCAGCGGCGCAGCACGCGTCAACGTATTCTGCCAGGAGAACCAGGTGCCGAAAGCGCCGTAATACATGTAGAAATAGAGATCGAGCGGGTTCTTGCCGAACATCGCGACGAAGATGCCGAAGACCACGAGCGCGCCGGCCAGCGCCGCGCCCGGGATCAGGATGTATTCGATTGTCGCGCCGTGGCGCTGGAAAAAGCCGGGACCGGCGGCCGAGGCAATTGTCCCGGCCGCTTCAGTGGAATCCGCGGCTTCCGTTGTCACGAAGTCGCTCCGATCACGCCTTCGACCAGGTAGTCCATCTTCTCCAGCTCAGGATCCTTCTGGCCGCGATCGGTACCGGCTGCGATCACCGTCTTGCCCTTGTTGTCGACCAGCCCGCCCTTGAAGATGGCGTAGCCCTCTGCCGACAGGAATTTGGCCTTGACCTCGTCGGCGTGCTTGCGCGCCTCGGCGGAGACTGCCTCGCCGTAGGGCGAGGTCTTGACGATCTCTTCCTTGAGTCCGCCGCGATAGAAGTTCGGGATGCTTTCGCCGGCGGCGATCATCTTCACGAACTTCGGATAGAGCGCTTCCCAATTCCACTCGGCGCCGGTGAGATACGCCTTCGGCGCCAGCGGCGACTGGTTGGTGTGATAGCCGCAGACGAAGGCGCCGCGGCGTGCCGCGTTCTCGACCATGGTCTTCGGACCGTCGACGTGGCAGGTGAGTACGTCGACGCCCTGATCGATCAGGCTGTTGGTGGCTTCGGCCTCCTTGACCGGCATCGACCAATCGCCGGTGAAAATGACCTGCGTGGTGGCCTTGGGATTGGCGAGCCTGGCGCCGAGCGCGAAGGCGTTGATGTTGCGCAGTACCTGCGGGATCGGCTTGGCGGCAACGAAGCCGAGCTTGCCGCTCTTGGAGGTGTAGCCGGCGACGATTCCCGAGATGTACTGGGCCTCGTCGATATAGCCAAAATAGCTGCCGGCGTTCTTCGGATCCTTGTCGCTCCACAGGCCGCCGCAGTGCTCGAAGCGTAGCTTCGGGAACTTGGTGGCCATCTTGATCATGTGCGGGTTGTAGTAGCCGAACGAGGTCGGGAAGAGCAGGGTGGCGCCGTCGAGGTTGATCATGGACTCGATCGTCTTCTCGACCGCGTCGGTCTCCGGCACCTTCTCTTCCTCGACGACCTTCAGACCCGGAATTTTCTTCAGTGCCGCCGCGCCCTGCGCATGCGCCTGGTTGTAGCCGTAGTCGTCGCGCGAGCCGACATAGATGAAGCCGATGGTCGTTTCGGCCGCCAAGGCCGGCCGGACGCCCGCTGCTGCACCGAGAGTGAGGGCCGCGCTGCCTTGCAATAAATGACGTCGTGAAATCCTGCCAAAATCCATTGCCTGCTCCCCTTGGCGGATGCACCGCCCCAATCTCTCGGCTGCGCCGGTCTGGCGGAGCCTGGGGATAAAATGTCGCAAGCTTCGTGCCAGAGGCCACGGAGCGGTCAATTGATGTGAAGGCATTGAAAAGTATAATGTTTATGAATTTTCAGAATCCCGCCGAGCAAATCGTCAGATTAATTTTTGAGCAGAATATATTAATTGTATGCAATGGAGTTGAGCAGCCAGGCCAGCTCGCGTGTGGGCATGACGGGAGCTACGGTCTGCCGGCAACCCGCATTCATGCTACCCACGCGCGGATCGGGACCGGGTTGGTGATTTTTCGCTGGCACCGAACTTGTATCGATCGCCGCCAGGACCGCCGCCGCGGTCCCAAGAGATGGGAAGCTCGCCGAGATGGTTGCTGGTAACGCCGTTCAGAACGCATCGCTCGGCGAGGAGATCCTGCGCGGGATCGACGAGCTCGCCGCGATCTCGGAAGACGGCGACAAGCTCACCCGCATCTATCTCACCAACGAGCTGCGCAAGGCCGCTGACCTCATCCTGGGCTGGATGCGCGAAGCCGGCATGGGCGCGCATCTCGATGCGATCGGGAATGTTTGCGGACGCTACGAAGGCGAGCAGCCGGGGGCGCCCTGCCTGATGCTCGGCTCGCACTACGACACGGTGCGCGATGCCGGCAAATGGGACGGACCGCTGGGGGTGATCACGGCGATCGCCTGCGTCGCCGATCTCAACCGCCGCGGCAAGCGCCTGCCGTTCGCGATCGAGGTGATCGGCTTTGCCGATGAAGAGGGGGTACGTTTCGCCTCGACGCTGCTCGGAAGCCGGGCGGTGGCCGGCACCTTCGACGAGAGCGTCCTGAACACGCGCGACCGCGACGGCGTGTCGATGCGCGATGCGCTCGTCGCGTTCGGCCTCGATCCCGATCACATCGGCGCGGCCGCGCGGGCCCGGCGCGAACTGCTCGCCTATCTCGAATTGCACATCGAGCAGGGCCCGGTGCTGGAAGCGCAGAACCTGCCCGTCGGTGTCGTCACTGCGATTGCGGGCGCGACACGGCTCGCTGCGCGGCTGACCGGCATGGCCGGTCACGCCGGCACCGTGCCGATGGCGCTGCGCCGTGATGCGCTCGCCGGCGCGGCCGAATGCATCGGCGCGATCGAGCAGTTCTGCCGCACCGACGAGAGCGGGCTGGTCGGCACGGTCGGCTATATCCAGGCGAGGCCCGGCGCGACCAATGTCATCCCCGGCGAAGTGTCGTTCACCATCGACATGCGGGCACCGACCGACATGCATCGCAAGCGCGCGGTCGCCGACGTCGTCCGGCAGATCGAGGCCATCGCCAAGCGCCGGCAATTGGCGCTTCAGCTCGACGTCACTCACGAGAACCGCACCGCGCCTTGCGCGCCCTGGCTGAAGGATCAGATCGCGCAGGCGATCGCTGCCGAAGGCGCCTCGGTGTTCGAGCTGCCGAGCGGGGCAGGGCACGACGGCATGGCGATGATCGATATCGCCGATGTCGGCATGATCTTCGTCCGCTGTCGCGGCGGCATCAGCCACCACCCGGACGAGCACGTCGAGCTCGCCGATGCCGACGCCGGCGCGCGCGTGCTGCTGCGGGTGATCGAGAATTTCAGGCCGCGGGAGGGCCGTGCCGGCGCGAACTGATTGCCTGAAGCCCGCAAGTCACCGGGTAGAGATACGAATCAGTCATGTTTAAAATGGTGGCCGCCATCACGGGGTCACGAGACATCAGCCGATTGACGCATATGAACAGCGACATCTCATTTCCATCACATCGTGAGAACCGGTTCTACCAGGGGATGGCTGCGACCTTTGTCGCCAACGCGCTTCAGGCGGTCAATTTTCTCGGTGATCGCTTCCTGAGACAATCGCATCATGCGTTGTCGGACATCGAGGACTTGTACCGGCACTCGATGGACAGCGCCTTTTCGGTGACCGAGGCCTTCCTCGTCACGGGAGCGCCGCACGCTTCCGCCTATTATCCGCGCGATTTCGCCTGGTTTTACCCCGACGTCCTCGACCCTGAAACCATCATGGATGCGCAGGACGCGGTCCGTCGGGCGCGCCTGCTCGAAAAGAGCGTTCGCCTCCTGCTGGAGGCGGTTCGCGCCGACGTGGTCACGACGACGATCGTTCCTGCGGGACGCGGGCGGTACCTCGGCGTGAATTATTTCTCGCGGCCCTCTGACACGCTGCTCGGCATTCTCGCCGGTCTCCAGCAGATGATAGGTGCCGACGAGAGAGCGTCGTCCTATCTGGCGATGTCGCAATGCGCACATGCCGGCCGCCTGCTGCTGGCCGAATATGGCGTCGACCTGAAGCGCGCGATCCTCCGGCTTGCGAGCGAACTGGAGCCATTTGATCACGACGGCACCAGATATCTGCTGTGCGATGCCGGCGGGCCTCGCTCTGCGGCAACGGATACGCGGGCCGAGCGCAGGCGCTTCGTCACCAACGCCTGCGTCTACACGACGTTCGTGTGGGGCGTGCAGCTCGGGATCGTCGACGAGAACGAACTGAAGCGGCTGCTCGGTCGCGACCTTGCGCAGTACAAGAGAGATCTGCTCCGCTTGTTCGGCAAGGACGGCTATATCAGGCATTCGCTTGACGGCCCGGCGGGCGCACCGGTGTCCTTGGTGGCCCTGGATTTCGTCAGCGTGCATCGCGGCTTCTGGGACATGAACGATGCCGGCGAGCGGGCGCTGTTTGCGGCTACGACGGATCTGATCATCGCCGAGCCGCGCTTTCGCATCCCCAGCACGTTCCACTTTCTGGTGTCCGCGGATAATCCACGGAACAAGATGATCCACAAGATCGCGGCGCCGGCCTATCAGGGGCGTTCGTCGTGGCCGACATTCAATGTTGAATTCGCGGATCGGATGCTGGATTTTGATGAAGCCTTAGGGAGCGATACCTATCGGGCTTGCGCGCAGGGGATATTGAAGGACATTCGGACCGCGACCGAAGTCCATGGCGGCTATCAGGAGCTGATCTCGGAGCAGGGCCTGAAGTATCGCACCTGGGCGTATAAGGGCGCCGTGGCGCACTCATGGTTTCCGCGCTTCCTGTCCGTCTGGAGGAGGGCGTATGGAACGCCACTCCTCCGGTGGGATGACTGATCCGCGGGCGCTACCCCGCGGTCACGTCGACCAGCTCGCCGCCCTCCAGCACCTGGGCCGCCTTGGCGCGGTCGAGATCGCCTTCCCAGGCGGCGACCACGACAGTCGCCACGCAATTGCCGACGAGGTTGCCGAGCGCGCGGGCCATGCCGATGAACCAATCGACCGACAACACCAGCACGAGGCCGATGGCAGGAATGCTCGGCACCGCGTTGAGCGTCGCGGCCAGGATCACGATCGCCGAGCCCGGCACGCCGTGCGCACCCTTCGACGTGATCAGCGAGACGCCGAGCACCAGCAGGAGGTCGCCGAAGGACAGCGGCGTGTTGGTCGCCTGCGCGATGAAGACGACCGCAAGCGTCAGGTAGATCGAGAAAGCGTCGAGGTTGAAGGAATAGCCGGTCGGGATGACGAGGCCGACCACGGAATCCTTCACGCCCATCCGCTCCAGTTTCTTCATGATCTGCGGCAGCACGGCATCGGAGGACGCGGTCGCGAGCACGATGGTCAGCTCTTCGCGCAAGTAAGCGAGGAATTTGAGGATGTTGATTCCGGCGAGCGCCATGACGCCGCCGAGCACGCCCAGCACGAAGATGCCGACCGAGACGTAGAACAACATCACCAGCGAGACGAGCTGCTTCAGCGAGCCGACGCCGTATTTGCCGACGGTATAGGCGACCGCGCCGAGCACGCCGAGCGGCGCGACCCGCACGATCAGCCCCATCACCCGAAACAGCACGCTGGAGGCCGCGTCGATGATCGATGTGACCAGCGCGCCTTTCTCGCCGCCGACGAGTGCAAGGCCGACACCGAACAGGACCGCGAAGAACAGCACCTGGAGCACGTCGTTGCGCGACAGCGCATCGAACGAGGTGCTGGGGATCACGTTCATCAGGAAGGCGCCGATGCCGCCGCCGGACAGCTTGTGGGCGTTGTCGGCATAGGTGTTGAGCGCCTTGGCGTCGAGCGTCGAGGGATCGATGTTCATGCCGTGGCCGGGGCCGAAGAGATAGGCGAGCAGCAGGCCGACCACGAGGGCGACCGTCGTCATCACCTCGAAATAGACCAGCGCCTTGACGCCGACCCGGCCGACCTTCTTGAGGTCGCCGGCACCGGCAATGCCGTGCACGACGACGCAGAAAACGATCGGGGCCACGATCATCGAGATCAGCTTCAGGAAGGCATCGCTGAGGATCTTGAGCCCGATGGCGAAGTCCGGAACGGCCATCCCCAGGATGACGCCAAACACCAGCGCGGCGAGGACCTGGACGAACAGCGAGGTGTAGAGCGGCTTCGGCTCGGCGGTAGGTACCGCGGTGATGGTCGTCATGGTGGACTTCCCCTTTTCGACGCGTCTTGGACGTCAAAAAGGAGCAACAACCGTGCCAGATTGTCGCGGCTTGGTCCTGGAAGTCATCCAGGGCGCCGCATAATCCGGGATTCTTGCGCGCGCTCTTCCGTTTGCAAGTCGGCATCGCAACAGCTATGTCCCGGCTTTCGCAAGAGCTTGATATGACAATCTCGAATGAGAACGATCTGATCTGCCTGAAAGAGGTCGGGCGTATCGTCGCCAATGCGCTTGAGGAGATGGGGAAAGCCCTCGAGCCCGGCATGACCACCTCGGAACTCGACCGGATCGGACGAAAGTTCCTTGAGACCGCCGGAGCGCGTTCGGCGCCGGAACTGGCCTATGCCTTTCCTGGCGCAACCTGCATCAGCGTGAACGAAGAGATCGCTCATGGCATCCCGGGCGCCCGGCGGATCGAGCGGGGCGACCTCGTCAACATCGACGTCTCGGCCGAGAAGAGCGGCTTCTTTGCCGATACGGGAGCCTCGTTCGCCGTTCCGCCCGTGCCCCGTTCGATCGAGCGTCTTTGCAGGGATGGTCGGCGGGCGATGTGGACGGGCCTGCGACAGGTTGGAGCCGGCAAGCCGATTGCCGGCATCGGTCAGGCCATCGGGACGTTTGCGCGGAAAAACGGCTACATGCTCGTCAAGAACCTAGCCAGTCACGGTGTCGGCTTGTCGCTCCACGAGGAGCCGACGGAGATCGCGACATGGCCCGATCGCTCCGAGCGCCGCATCATGAGCGATGGCCTGGTGTTCACCGTCGAGCCGTTCCTGTCGCTTGGCGCGGAGTGGGCCGAGAACGGTGATGACGATCCATGGACGCTCTACAGCAGCCCCGAGGCGCCTACCGTTCAGTACGAGCACACGGTTGTCGCAACCCGCAATGGACCGTTGATCGTTACGTTGGCGGGTTGAGGCCGTCCCCGCTACGCGCTGTCAGCGGGAACGCTAGAGATTATTTTTCAGGCGATCATGCAGAGCCGTTGCGCGCAGACAGCCTCGTCACGCCACGAGATCCAGTAGCCGGCACGATCCGCGCACCAGCACCTTGCGTCCGGTCGGCGTCATCGAAGGTACGCCGTCATTGATCACAACGAGACCGAGCTTGACGAGACCTTCGACGAGATAGGCCTTCGAGAGGCGACCATTTGGCACAGGGTTGCGAAGCGCTTTCAGCGCTTCCCATTGGTCCGGCGAAAGATCGAAGTCGATGTCGTTGATCATGTTGCCTCAAGCGATAGTCAAGTTCGCGGGCCCCTGTTAGCGGCGTCGCATGAACACCATGCGACGACAATGAGTCGGGAATTCGGTAAGCTGTTTAGAACCTCTCTTCACGAATTGCCGCACTTCATTGCGCCACAACAGTTAAGATCGTTTGCGCACGAAAATCGTCCCGCGCTCCGATCACTAATTGATGATGTGCGCTTGATCGTGCGGCGAGCGTTACCGCAGTGCACGGGAAGCATCGCTGTCCCATTACGCGTCGCGATATGCACAGAAATCGTGAAGCGAGAGCGATTGGACTCTGACTGGACTCTGCTACGTTGATTCGCAGGGGATTGGCTTCACACGACAGGAGTGTGAGTGCATGAACAGGCTGGTGGAAATTCGCAGTCAGGAGTTCCTCTGCCGAGAGCGCGCCGCGCTGGATTCGGAGCGACGGGCGTTCTGGCTCGCGCAGGCCCAGGAATGGGAGCAGCGCGCGCTCGACGAAATCGCGTATCACTTTCGGGAGTGCAACCTCGTCCAGGCCGAGCTGACTGCCGCCTGACGCCAGCGGCGAACGTGATTGCCGTCTACTGATAAGTCGCCACGATGTCGGACACGGCGCGCTCGAGCTGCTGTGCGGTGGCGCATTGGCGTACGACAGTGCAAAAGGTCGCGTAGCGCGGCATCTCGGAATCACCGAAGCCCCAGGCGAGCCGTCCTTCGGGATTGAGCCAGACCACGCGCTTCGAGCGTTCGGAGATACGGCGCAGGATGTCGGCGCGCGGGTCGAGATTGTTGCTGCGGGCGTCACCGAGCACGATCACCGTGGTCTGCGGCGTCAGCGTGCTCATGAACTCCTTCTCGAAATCGACGAGCGAAGAGCCGTAGTCGGATGAGCCGAAGCCGACCTTGGACATGATCTCGGCCATCGCCTCTTCCGGCGACTTCTTTTCCAGGATCTCGCTGACCTCGATCAGATGCGAGGAGAAGGCGAAGGAGTGGACGTCGTCGACCACCTCGTGCAGCGAGTGGATCAGGAGCAGGAAGAAATCGGAGACCTGCGCGACCGAGCCTGAGACGTCGCAGATTGCGACGATCTTGGGCCGGTCGCGGTGCTTGCGCTTCCACGCGGTGAGGAAGGGCACGCCGCCCCAGGCAGCGTTACGGCGCAGCGTGCGGCGCACGTCGAGATGGCCGCGGCGCTGGCGCTTGCGCGGCTTCGAATAACGCTCGCGCAGGCGGCGCGCGATCTGGCGGATGAGGGCGCGCATCTCCGCGACCTGGCGCCGCTCGATGCGGGCAAGCGGCGCGTTGCGCAGGATTTCGTTGCGGAGGTTTTCGGCCTCCTCGCGGGCATAGAGCGCAAGGCCTTGCGAGACCGTGTCGCGCACCGCTTCGCGCAACGCGTCCAGCGCGCCGCGCAGACGCTCGGCCAGCGACGGATTGGTCGCGGTGAGCGCGTCGAGATCGTCACGCAGGCGCTGAAGGCCCATGGCGTCGAGGATGCGGCTGGAAAAGATGCCGCGCTGAGTCGAATAGCGGATGTCGGACAGCGAAGCCGCACCGGAAGCGCTGGCGATCGCGGCTGCGATCGCGTTGCGATCCTGCGACAGCAGCATCTGCGCAAGCGGGCCTAATCCTTCGGAAGGCTGGCCTTCGCCTGCTTCGCTGGCCGAGCTGAGTGAGGGGGTCTGATCCGCGTCCTGCGAGGCGTCGTCGTTGTCGTCGGCTTCGGGTTGATGCTGCCGCGGCTCTGGTTGGCTGAAGAAGAGATCAAAGCAGTCGCCGAGGGCGAGCTTCTCGTCCTGCGACTTGGCGAGGGTCAGGAGCAGCGCATCGCGCAGGATGGCCCGGTCGGAAAAGCCGACCTGCTTGACCGCGCGCATCGCATCGATGCTTTCGGCGGGCGAGACATGCACGCCGGCGCCGCGCGCCGCCCGAAAGAAACGATGGAGGTTCTCGCGCATCGGCGTCAACCGAAGACGTTGGATCGTGCTGCCTTGGCAATGAAGGTCGTAACTTGCGGCGTTGCTGCCTCGATGTCGGCCTCGTATTTCAGGAGCACGTTGAGCGTGTCCTTGACGATCTCCGTATCGAGCTCCGTAGCCTGAAGTAGAACCAGGACGCGCGCCCAGTCGATGGTCTCGCTGACCGAGGGCAGCTTCTTCAGGTCGAGCGAGCGGATCTCGTGGATGAAGCCGACCATCTGCCGGCGCAGCGCCTGCGAGATGCCGGAGACGCGGCTCTCGACGATGCGTTCTTCGAGCCGCTGCTCGGGGAAGCCGATATGCAGATGCAGGCAGCGCCGCTTCAGGGCGTCGCCGAGGTCACGCTCGCTGTTGGAGGTGAGGATCACCGTCGGCGGCGTGATCGCCGAGACCGTGCCGAGCTCGGGGATCGTGACCTGGAAATCGGAGAGGATTTCCAACAGCAGCGATTCGAACTCGGCATCCGACTTGTCGATCTCGTCGATCAGCAGCACGCAACCGCCGGGCTGCTCCAGCGCCTGGAGCAGCGGCCGCGGCTCGACGAACTCCTTGGAGAAGAAGACGTCACCGAAATCATGGAGCTGCTCGAGCGCCGCGTGCAGCGTCTGCGCACCGCCGAGGACTTCGCCGAGCTTGTCCTTGAGGATCTGGGTGTAGAGAAGCTGTTTTGCGTATTTCCACTCGTAGAGCGCCTTGGCCTCGTCGAGGCCTTCGTAACACTGCAGGCGGATCATCTTCATGCCGCGCCAGGCAGCAATGGCCTTGGCAAGCTCGGTCTTGCCGACGCCCGCGGGGCCTTCGACCAGGATCGGCTTCTCGATCTGCTGCGACAAATAGACGGCGGTCGCGATCTGCCGGCTCGCGATATAGCCTTGCGCGGCGAGGCCGCTCTCCACTGCCTCGATCGAGGTCGAGGCCTTCTGTTCAGCCACGAATGGGCGCTCCCAAAGGTCTTGCTTGAGGCTTGTTCTGCCTGCGTTCCCGGCAAAGAACAAGCCTCGTTTGGGAGGCAACAGACCCGCGCGGACGGCGTTTTTTCCGCCTAACGCAAATACTTGAGGGGGACGCCGACGGCGGTCAGTGCCGCAGGTCCGGCTTGCGGATGGTCTGCCGGACTTCGGCCCCGCAGTCCGCGCATTCATAGACGAAGTCGATCTTGGCAAGCCCCCAATGCGGTTCGACCTCGCGAACATACATCGGCAGGAACCCCATGCAGGCAGGGCAAATTACAGGCGCGATTTCGATGTCCTGATGATGCTGTACATAAGCTGGCATCTCGGCTCTCCTTCGCAGGCGACCACCAAACCCCGTGCAAACGCTACTGCCCGTTGCCCCGGAGCCGTCATCAACTCTTTCGAACAGAGGCGGAACAGCGGGCCTTTGTCGTTCGCTGTGACATTCTTGTTACGTCTCTGTACTGTAACGGGCCGACCAAATTCCTATTTCAGGGGCCGATCCGTTTTCCACGGACCTTCACGGCAACAATAAGGGAGCAACGCCCATGACGCATGCCATTCGCTTTCACAAGACCGGCGGTCCTGAAGTCCTGGTCTGGGAGGAGGTCAGCGTCGGGAAGCCCGGACCTGGCGAGGCGCGCATCCGCCACACAGCCGTCGGTCTCAACTTCGTCGACATCTACAATCGCTCGGGCGTGTATCCGGCACAATTGCCGAGCGGTCTTGGCAGCGAGGCGGCCGGAATCGTCGAGGAAGTCGGCTCGGGTGTCACCAATCTGAAGCCGGGCGATCGCGTCGCCTATGGCGCATCGCCGCTCGGTGCCTATTCCGAGGCGCGGCTGATCCCGGCCGACCGGTTGTTGAAGCTGCCTGATGGTGTCGACGACAAGACCGCGGCGGCCATGATGCTGAAGGGGCTCACCACCCAATACCTGATCCGGCAGACCTATCGCGTGAAGGCCGGCGACACCATCCTGCTTCATGCCGCGGCCGGCGGCGTTGGCCTGATCCTGAGCCAGTGGGCAAAACATCTCGGCGCGACAGTGATCGGCACCGTCAGCAGCGACGAGAAGGCAAAGCTCGCCAAGGCACATGGCTGCGATCATGTGATCATCTATACGCGCGAGGATTTCGTGAAGCGCGTGGACGAGATCACGGGCGGCAAGAAGGTGCCGGTGGTCTATGATTCCGTCGGCAAGGATACGTTCCTGAAGTCGCTGGATTGTCTTGCGCCGCTCGGTGTTGCCGCGCTGTTTGGTGCGTCCTCCGGCGCTGTCGAGCCGCTCAATCTCGGCCTGCTCGCGCAGAAGGGCTCGCTCTACGTCACCCGTCCGACGCTGTTCACCTACGCTGCCAAGCGCGAGGCCCTGGTCGCGATGGCCAACGAGCTGTTCGACGTTGTGAAGTCCGCCGCGGTCAAGATCGAGGTGCACCAGACGTACCCGCTGAAGGATGCCGCCAAGGCGCATGCCGACCTCGCCGCGCGCAAGACCACGGGGTCGACCGTTCTCACGGTGTGATCTCTGACCGGGCAGTGGCGCAGGCCGTTTGGGCCTGCGTCACGTCTTCTCGTGCTTGCGCAGGTCGCGGGCGTGATCGAGGCGGATCGCCTGGAGGTCGACTTCTTCAGGCGGAATCTGGGGGAGGGCGGCCTCGGTCAGGATGGCCGCGGTCACGTCCTCCACCGCATTCTCCGCGATTTCGTGGATGAACGAGATGTTTCGATACTCACCCGAAGCGACGCGGGAGATGACCTCGCGCCTTGTGATTTCGGGATCGACGACCGCCTCGCGTCCGCGCCGCCCATAGTCGATCATCACGACGAAATACTGCATGAAACGATCCTGCCGCGCTCCGTAGTCGGGAGCGCGGCAGAGTATTTCCGAAAAACAGAACTAAGTCAAGGGTTATTTCCGAAAAACGGAAATAGGCCCCTATTTGCTCTTCTTGCGAGGGCGTGCTGACTTGGCGCGCAGCCGCTCGAGCTGGCCCTTGGGCATGGACAGGCAGATCTCGCCGACCCACTCGAGCTTGACGCCGACGATCGGCTTGGCGTTGAAGCTGGTGAGGTTGACGACGGAGGGCGACTTGCCCCGTTCGATGGTCTTCAAATAACGCTCGCCGGTCTTGAGCCGGACCACGGCCTCTTCGCCGTAGAAGCTCGACAGTGGATGGCGCTGGTCCTTGTAGACGACGATCACGTCGCCGCTCTCGTATTTAGGCAGCATCGAATCGCCGACGATCTCGAAAGCGACGGTCTCTTCCATGATCGGGAACGGCAGCGCGATATCGCCGAGGCCTTCAGGGGGAACCTGTTCATAATCGGGCTCGATCACAGCGCCGGCCCCGACGCGGCCCATGATCGGCGCGAGATTGAGCTCAAGATATTCCATGATCGGAATGATTTCAGACGCCTTCACCAGGCGCTCGCCGCCCAGGATCTCCGACACCGCGCCGGGCCGCACGCCCATGGCCGCCGCCAGGCCGCCCTTGCTCTTGCCCGTCTTCTCCAGGCCCCGCTCGATCATTGCAACGTCCAACATGGTGATTCCCTCGATTGCCCATCGTCCCGCCTCTTGTAATCCGAAATTCGGAATTGATGCAATTATGAATATCAGAATTGTCGCTTGACAGTTGCTTCGGAATACCGGAATGTAGGCTCCGCCTCGCGATCGAACGATCGGAGGAGGCGCATCACAGGACAGCAGCATGGAACCGGGTCATTGGCCGTCGGAGCACTCCGACGCGCTTCACGACTATTTTCTCAAGGGGATGTCTTATGCGGAGATCGGAAGACAGATAAACGGAAGGTTTGGAACGGCTTACACACGCAACGCGGTGGCCGGCCGCGCCAAGCGGCTGGGACTCGCGGCACCGGCGCGGATGACGAGTCCATCGATCGTGCCGTCCTTGCCGTCAGGAGCCTGTCTCATCGGGCCGCCCCGTCCGGCGGTGCCGAACCTGAACTTTCCGCCGAAATCCGCAATGAAACCCGCGCGGGTCAAGTTGCGCTGTGTCGGCGTCCAGCCCCGACTGGTCGCGCTGGGCGAACTCGGGCGCGACGACTGCCGCTATACCTATGGTGGCGACAAGGACGGGGAGGGGATCGCCTTCTGCGGCCATCCGCGCCAGCCGGGCTCCAGCTATTGCTCGCCGCATGCCCGCCTGACGCGAAGGTCTGAGGCTGCGTCCGCTCGCGCCGCCGGTCCTGTCGTCCTGAGGCTGATCTCTGCCGCCTGACGGGACCGCCATTCATTCAATTTGCGAGGAGTATCCGAGTGGCACGTCTACGACGCAACAAGTCCTACAGATTGACTGGAATCTACGATCGGCGATCGCGCGAGGTGCCGTTCAATGCCGAGGTGGCGGAGGTCGAGGTCGACAATCCGCTGGCGCTCGATGCCGGCGAGAAGATCGTCGCCGTCCGCTCGGTCCGCGGCGATCCGCTCGGCCGGTTGCACGCGCATCACCAGATCGATGAGGCGCAGTATCGCGGCGGGCGCGCCTTCCAGAACGACTGGGAGAGGGCGGAGCGCGGGCCCCAGGCGGTGGACCCGACGCGCGAATATGTCGATGGCACGCGCTCGCGCGAGCCCGTCACCGAGGACCAGCGCCAGGCTGTGCTGCGCCTGAACCGGGTCGAGCGCGAACTCGGTACCGATGGCGCCGCGCTGGTGCACGACGTCCTGGTGCTGGGGCTGACCATGGATCAGATCGGGGAGCGGCGGGCTGTCCGTACCCAGCGCTGGAACGACTATTTCGCACGGCGCTTTCGCGAATGCCTGGACCGGCTGGCGCTGATCTACGGCTTTGCGACTGAAGGCGGGGCTCAGCGCGCCAAGCAGCGTTGAGAGTAGTGGCGCGCCTGCGATCTCGCCGCAGGCGCGCCCGGGCCGCTTGTTACGGATGCGGCACGATCTGGTAGGGCGTCGTGTAGGGCTCGACACGGAGAGACGCGTTGGCCAAGAGCCCGATCTTAACGGTCGGCGCCTGTTGCAATTCGCCGTTCGGGCCGCGATGCACGTTGTACTGCCAGACCGTGAGATCGCCCTTCTGCGCCAGCGCGTGCGCAACCGCGCTTGCATCATTGCCGCCAAGCGCCTGGAGCTCCTGCGCCGACAATCCGACGACGATTTCGTCCTTGATGGTGACGATCTTGAACAGATTCATCCTGGTCTCCTGCGCCCATGCGCCTTGTATCGAGAGGGTGAGAAGCGCGACCGCGCCGCCCTTGATGAGATCGCAGCGGGAAAGCATGCTGTCGTCCTTTGGTGCTGAGGCGCGCCCGAATCAAGAAGTCCGTCAGCCATGGCGCCCGTGGTCTGCGTGGCCGCTTCGCAACCGCTTGGTCGTTCAGCCTTGAACGACGGTTCATTGGCGGAGATATTTTCGGACCGATAAACCCTGGTGGGGGAACCGCGTCCAAGCCGAGCAGCCCAAGGGGGCTTCACTGGCGGACGGATCAAGACGCTGCAGGCCGGCTGCGAGGCTCGACGTTCATTCCGTTGACGATACAACCGCCGCGGTCGGACTCGCCAATTACGTGTATGCGCTGAAGAAACTTCAATCTGACCTCGTTCACACCAGAAACACGGCGAAACGCCGCACCGATTGACAGCGATCGAGGCCGTGTGCGTGATTGATGCCGCTTCTTGACGCAGGTGGGTGACGACGGTCCATAATCCTGTTATCCGGAATTGCCGTGCTGCGATGCGGACGAAGCATCGCTACGGCGACGGTTGGGCTTGCCGGAAGGGTTGTTTCTTGACATAATTGCAACCTGTTCGGTTGAGCCAGTCCGTGTGGACATGTGGTTCGACGTGTTAACCCACCGGGTGCCCCGGCCGAGATCTCAGGGGCACCATGGCGTCCGGTCATGGTGTTCGGTTCTCGAGCGAGACCTCGACGTCTGATTACGAGGGCCGATGCTTGTCATAGGTGCGAGATGAAAAACCTCAATTTCGCGGCTGAACTGCACCTTAAGCTCGGCGCGCCTGCAAGCAGCACCGTTGAAAGTCTGCGTCTGCTTCGCGCGTTCCTGAAGCTCGCGCCTCGACAGCGTTTCGAGGTGATCAAGCTGGTCGAAGACCTCGGCACCGAAGAAACCCGTCCCGAGCACCCCCTGTCCTGACCCCGGCCGCGCGCCGGCCTTACGCCTCGTCCCTCGTTTTCCTGCCGGAGCCGGACCGCCCGGGCGACGTTTGTCCCCCAGGCTGCCGCTGGAATGCGGTGCGGCAAGTGTGGTATTCAGTTGGGAAAAAGGGGAGGAGATGACCATGATCGAACCGAAGCTCGAAGTCCCAGCCGAACTGCGCGACCTAGCCGAAAAGACGATCGACCAGGCGGAACAGGCCTTCGGCATGTTTTTCGAAGCTGCCACCAAATCGATGACTTCGGTTCCCGGAGCGGGTACCGAAGTGTCCAAGCAGGCGCTCGCGTTCACCGAGCAGAACATGAAGTCGGCGTTCGAGCACGCGCGCAAGCTCGTGCATGCCACCGACCTTCAGGAAGCGATGCGAATCCAGTCCGACTTCCTGCGCAGCCAGTTCACCAGCGCCGGCGACCACATGCGCCAGATGACCGGCAGTTTCATGCAGCCCGGCAAAGGAAAGTCCTGAGTTCCGGTGTGCGCCGCGTGCCCGCAAATTGATCCTGCGTGACGCCGCGCTCAGCCGCAGCACGATCCCGGAAATTGCGAGAGATCGATGCGGGCGATGATCGACCGGAGCAGCTTGCGGGTTGCACGATAGAGATGACGCGCGAATGCCGATGTCCTCGCAGCCGGCAGGCCAAGGCTTGCCGTGTCGAGACGTTTCGTAAGAAGGCTTTCGGGGGAGTGCGACACGTGCCTCTCCGGGATGGTGAGGCCCTTGCTATCGTTGCCAGCCTGGAGCTGCCTTGATCTGCCGCAAAGCGGGCCCGGCTAGTAGTCGCCGGGATTCATGATCATAGGGCTTCTGGTGTCGGCCGGTGCGAGCGAGCTGCTGGCACTGTCACGCAGGAAGCGGTCGAGTGTCGCCTGGATCTTCTCCTTGACCGCATCGGGACCGCGATCGCTCATCTCGGTGTGCTGAGCACCGGTATGGACGATGTCGATGCCGCGCGCTTTGGCCTCGTCAGGCGTCGGCAGCACGCCCGGGTCGGTCTGGAAATGCGGATCCTTGGAGCGGAACGACAAGATCTTCAGGTTGTCGCTGAGCACGAAGGGCACCCGCAAATTGTCGAGCGTGATCACCTTCGACACGATCTCCGGGTGCTGATGGGCGACATACATCGAGACGTCGCCACCGTTGGAATGGCCGACGAGGGTGATGTGGTCGTAGTCGGTGTTTTCCTGCCGTCGCTTCAGTTCGGCCAGGGTGAAAAGGATGTTGGCCTCGCAGCGGATATAGACCTCGCGCCGCCCGACATATTGCTGACCGACATGGGTCATCAACGGCGGATCGCTCGGCAGGTCCTGCTGGATGCTGGCAACGAGATAACCGCGCGCCGCAAGTACGTTGGCGAGGAAGGAATACTCGGTCGCCTTGACGGTGTTGCCGTTGCTGATGATGGCGAGCGGGAGCTTCCAGAGCCCGAGATTGGCCTTGGTCTCATAGTCGCGCCGCACCGCGATTTCGACCGAGATCGGCCGTTGGCGCGCGGCATCGAACAGGGTCAGAACCTCATGTCGGATCGCGAACCGGCTGACCACGAAATACTGGCCGACGCCGAGCACGCAGAGAAAAGCCAGGATTGCAAACACCCTCTTCATAGTTCCGTCCCAATCACTTTCGACTGAAAATGGTCACCGGAAGCCCCCGGATCGAGCGATCTTGAGCAGGTTACGGGATTAAATTTAGGCAAGTCTGTGAGCAAGGCCGCAAAAGGGCCGCATGCCGGGTGTGCTCAAAGCGCGGCAGCTAGAGGCAGCTGCCCCTGCCGCGTTCGGGGCAAAGCCGGAATGCGCTCGAGAGGGTGAACAGGAAGCGTGGGCTGCGGCGCTCGTTGTCTGGAGCCCGGTAGCCCAAGGGGATGGCTACGCCGAGATCGGCCTGAAGATCGTCCGGCAGAAAGAACCGCACGCCGGCTCCGGCCGATGTCAGCGACAGGCCGTCGCTCAGCCGGTAGCCATCGTTCCAGACTGCGCCGGCGTCGCCAAAGGCGTAGAGCTGATAGCCGGTCCAGTGCGGAAATTGAGCTTCTGGTCGAAGCGCAGCTCGAGCGAGCCGGCAAGACCGTTGTCGCCGCTGATCTCGGCTGCGCCATAGCCCCGGCCGAAAGCCCCGATCGTCGGCTCGACCATCGGTCTCAGCAAGCAGCTCGGGCTCACAGTCGTGGCGGAAGGCATCGAGAACCGTGCCACGGCCGACTTCCTGGTCAGCATGGGATGCGAGGAAGGGTATTTCTTCGGCCGGCCGATGCCTGCCAGGCGTTCGAGAGGCAATTCCTGCCGCAGCCCCGATCCGCCACGGCTGCCTAGCTGAGTTACGTCACGCGGGCTTCATTGCTAACGCCGGCGGGCGATGGCAACCCCGAACAGGAAGGCGACGAACAGGCTCGCGAGCGGCGCTTCACGTGTGATTGCGGCGACCGTCGAGAGCGGTTTACCCGGCTTTCGAGCTTCGTCGATGACATGCGTCAAGCGGTCGACAGCGGCGCGCAAGCCTCCCGCGACCTCACCGATCGAATGGGAGACGTCGGCCGCCGCGTCGATGGCGCGCTCGGCCATGCCGGGCTGGGACGGGGGCTGCGGAATTTCGGTGCTCAAATTCGTAAACTCCGCTTCTGACGAAGTGAATGAGGCCGGCACCTTTGGCTATCCGCGCGAGCGCTCGTTTTGAACAGCGGGTCCGAAGACCTTTGGCTATCCGCGACAGGCGCCGTAATGTACGGCGGGTGCCGGCCTTGCAAGGGAAATGCGGTGCGCGGGATTTTGTTCCGGGACGGCTTCTCTCGCGGCGTCTTTTCACCGAGAAATACCCGTGAAACGACGGGTACGAATCTCTGTTAGGCTGCCACGACCTTGTGGATGTCAGGAGACTGCCGTGACCGATCGGACCATGCCGGATCGAGCCCGGCGTATCGCCTTGCTCGGCGCGCCCATCGACATGGGAGCTTCGCAGCGTGGCACCTTGATGGGCCCTGCGGCGCTGCGCACCGCCGGGCTTGCGGCATTGCTCGAAGGCCTTGATTTCGAAGTTGTCGATTACGGCGATCTCTCCGTGGCGGAGGTCAGCGACCTCGCTGACAGGCCGCCCGAAAAAGCCAATCACTATCGCGAAATCCAGCGCTGGACGCGGATGCTGAGCCGCAGAGGCCATGAGATCGCGCAGACCGGGGCGTTGCCGATCTTCCTCGGCGGCGATCACACATTGTCGATGGGCTCGGTGAATGCCATGGCGCGCCACTGGCAGGAGCGCGGACGTGAGCTGTTCGTGCTCTGGCTCGACGCCCATGCCGATTACAATACGCCCGAGACGACTATCACCGCCAACATGCACGGCATGTCGGCGGCGTTCTTGTGCGGCGAGCCCGGCCTCGACGGATTGCTTGGCGATGATCCGCGCGCCTCGATTGATCCCGACAGGCTGGACCTGTTCGGCGCGCGTTCGATCGACAAGCTCGAAAGGGAATTGATGCGCACACGCCGGATCAGGGTTGTCGACATGCGCCAGATCGACGAGTTCGGCGTCGCCGTGCTGATCCGGCGCGTCATCGAGCGCGTCAAGGCAAGCGATGGCGTGCTCCATGTCAGCTTCGATGTCGATTTCCTCGATCCGTGTGTGGCGCCGGGAGTCGGCACCACGGTGCCGGGCGGAGCGACCTATCGCGAAGCGCATCTGATCATGGAGCTGCTTCATGACTCAGGCGTGGTCGGATCAGTCGACATCGTCGAGCTCAATCCGTTCCTGGACGAGCGCGGTCGCACCGCGCGGACTGCGGTCGAGCTGATCGGCAGCCTGTTCGGACAACAGATCACCGACCGGCCGACGCCGAGTAACGCGATCGCACCGGGCGAGTGACGCCGAGAGCTGTTTTGCATTGCGAAGAACGGAATGGCTGTTGCGGCTGGCTGATCTAGATCAGTCCTGGTCGAAATCGCCTGCTTTTGAAATAGGTGCGGATTGCAAACGCCCTTCGCGGAGGGTTTGATGCGGGTCGCGCTTCAGCCGAGGATCCGCAATGAGCAGCACGATCGACGCCGCCGGAAAATCCGCGAGAACAACACGCCGTCGCTTCCTGCAAGGCGGCACCGCGGTGGCGGGCGGCGCCGTTCTGGGCGCCGGTGCGTCGGCCGCGGCGGAGACGGACAACCTTCCGCCCAACATTCCCGAATGGATGAGGGCGCCAGGCGAGCCGATGGGAGCCCAGCCCTATGGCGCGCCGTCACCGTTCGAGAAGGGCGTCGTCAAGAACATCTCGAAGACTCTCAAGCAGTACATATCGGCCTCCAGCCGGACGCCGTTGCCGGAGCTCGACGGCATCATCACGCCGAATGGACTGTTCTACGAGCGGCATCATGGCGGTGTTCCGACCATCGATCCGGTGCAGCATCGGTTGATGCTGCACCGCCTTGTCGAACGGCCCCTGATCTTCACGATGGACGATCTCAGGCGCTTCCCGTCGGAGTCGCGCATCCATTTCCTCGAATGCTCCGGCAATCCCGGCTACACCAAGCCCTATGGCAAGACGGCATCGGACCTCGTAGGTCTGGTGAGTTGCGCCGAATGGACCGGCGTGAGCCTGAAGCTGGTGCTCCAGGAGGCCGGATTGAAACCGGACGCCAAATGGGTCGTCGCCGAAGGCGCTGACGCCGCCGCGCTGACGCGCAGCATTCCGATCGAGAAATGCCTCGAGGACGCCCTTCTGGTCTACAGCCAGAACGGCGAGCGGTTGCGTCCGCAGCAGGGCTATCCCTTGCGGCTGTTCTTGCCGGGCTTCGAAGGCAATATGAGCGTGAAGTGGCTGCGCCGCCTGCACGTGACCGCGGAGCCCACTTATTCGCGCGAAGAGACCTCGAAATACACCGATCTCTTGCCCGACGGCACGGCGCGCGAGTTTTCCTTCTACATGGAAGCGAAGTCGATCATCACGCGCCCCTCGGGCGGTCATCGCCTGAGCGCGCCCGGCTTCCATGAGATCACCGGCATCGCCTGGAGCGGACATGGCAAGATCGAGCGCGTCGAGGTTTCGGTCGATGACGGCAAGAGCTGGCAGGACGCGCGATTACAGGAGCCGGTGTTGACGCGCGCCCTCACGCGCTTCCGCTTGCCTTGGCAATGGGACGGCAAGCCAGCCGTGATCCAGAGCCGTGCCGTCGACGAGACCGGCTATGTGCAGCCGACGCTGGCCGAGCTGCTCGCGGTGCGCGGCGAGAACTATTTCTACCACAACAACGCGATCTGGCCCTGGCGCATCGCAGCCGACGGCGAGGTGACCAATGCGCTGGCGTGAGACCTGCGGCGTTGCCGTCGCAATCGCGCTGGGTGCCTTCGCGAGCGAAGCGCAGGCGCAAAGCCCTTATGGCATCGGTCGCCCTGCGACGGCTGCAGAGATCGCGGGCTGGAATATCGATGTCGGACGTGACGGCCAGAATCTGCCGAAGGGGGGCGGTTCGGTCAGCCATGGCCGCGAGGTGTTCGCCCAGCAATGTGCGTCCTGCCATGGCGATAAAGGCGAGGGGGGCCTGGGTGACCGGCTCGCCGGTGGGCAGGGCACGATCGCAACGGCCAAGCCGATCCGCACCGTCGGCAGCTATTGGCCTTATGCGCCGACGCTGTTCGATTATATCCGCCGCGCCATGCCGCAGAACGCGCCGCAGTCGCTGAGCGACGAGGAAGTCTATGCGGTGTCCGCCTACATCCTGAACCTGAACGGGCTGGTGGGAGCGGATGCGACACTCGATGCCAAATCGCTTTCGGCTGTCAAAATGCCGAACCGCGACAGCTTCGTCGGCGACGCGCGCCCGGACGTGAAAAAGTGATCGTATCGGGACGATCTGTTCCGCGTAGTGGCTCGGAACTTGCTTAAGCGAAGGCCGGAACTCGCGGGATACGTTTGAGTTAACCCGCGAGAGGAAGCGGGATACGTTTGAGTTAACCCGCGAGAGGAAACAGCACGGGTCTTTCGATGACAACAGATCGTTTCGCAAACTCCATGTCCTCGGCGCTTCGCCATCCCGGCGTGATTGCGCTGATGGTGGCCGGCTTGACGATTGCTGCGATGCTGATCGTCGATCACGGGCCGTGGAACCGCGCCAAGACGCAGCCGGCTCATGTCGCGATGTATGCAACGACGGGCGAGGCCGCACATGCCGCCGGCGCCAAGGTGCTTCCCACCGCACCGAAGTCGCCGGTCGAGCCGGAGCGGCCGGGGCCGAAGACATCTCCGACCGTCAATCCCGTGACGCCGTAATACGGTTCATCAGCGTGCCGGCCGTGCGCGCGGCCTTCATCATCGTCATCGTGTCGCAGATCTTGGCGTCGTAGATCTTGGCGTCGCAGATCTCGGCGTCGCAGATCTCGGCGCAGCTGTCGCCGGTCGGGTCAGCCGATCGCGGACGAGCCGAGCAGAGCGAGGACGGCGAGCGCCATGATCGCGGTGCCGAGCCAGCCCAGCGCGACCAGCCATGAGCGGGCTTTGAAGCGGCCCATGATCGCGCGGCTCGAGACGATCAGCATCATCATGGCCATGACCGGCACGGCAACGATGCCGTTGAGCACCGCGCTCCATACCAGCATGTGTATCGAGTCGATGCCGGTGAAGCCGAGGCCGAAGCCGATGATGGTTGCGGCCGCGATGATGGTGTAGAAGCCGACCGCCTTTTCCGGCTTCGCCTCCAGCGTGGCGCGCCAGCCGAAAGTCTCCGCAACGGCGTAAGCCGCCGAGCCCGCCAGCACCGGGATCGCCAGGAGGCCGGTGCCGATGATGCCGAGCGCGAACAGCGCGAAGGTGAAATCGCCGGCGAGCGGACGCAGCGCTTCGGCCGCTTCCGTCGCCGAGTTGATCTTGGTGACGCCATTGCCGTTCAGCACGGACGCCGTGGTCAGGATGATGAAGAAGGCGATGCTGTTGGAGAGCAGCATGCCGACAACGGTGTCGGCCCTGATGCGCGCGATCTCGGGATCGCCCCCGCTCGGAAGGTCGCGCAGCGGCTTGTCGCGCTTGCCCTGGTTCATCTCCTCGACCTCTTGGGAGGCCTGCCAGAAGAAGAGATAGGGGCTGATGGTGGTGCCGAGCACGGCGACAACCATCAGGAAATACTCGGCGCTGATAGTCACCTTCGGCCATACCGCGGCGAGCAATGCGGTGCTCCACGGGATCTTCACGGTGAAGGCGGTGGCGACATAGGCGAACAGCGTCAGCGTCAGGAATTTGAGCACCGGCGAATAGCGGCGATAGGGCACGAACACCTGGAGCAGGGTCGAGCCCGCCGCGAAGATCAGGGCGTGCTCGTGATTGAGCCCGCCGATGACCAGCGAGAGGGCCTCCGCCATCGCGGCGATGTCGGCGGCGATGTTGAAGGTGTTGGCGATGACGAGCAGCGAGACGAGCCCCAGCACGATCCAGCGCGGCGCGAGCTGCAGGACGTTGGCGGCCAGCCCCTTGCCGGTGACCCGGCCGATCCGCGCGCTGACGAGCTGAATCGCGATCATGAACGGCAGGGTCAGAAACACCGTCCAGAGCAGCCCGTAGCCGAATTGCGCACCCGCCTGCGAATAGGTGGCGATGCCCGACGGATCGTCGTCGGCTGCGCCGGTGATGAGGCCGGGCCCCAGCCGTTTCAGCAGCCCCGGCCCGGACTTCGCCGAACCTTCGGCGCTGTCGTGCTTGGCGGCGTGCTGTTTCGATCGGTTTGACAGGGCTGACCTTCCGGAATTGCGAAGTGTGCTTTAAGCGCGATCATGGCCGCAAAGTTCCTGCGTCGGCCAGCGCCGCCGCCTGTTGACGCAATGCTCCGTGATTGCTTTGACACGTCGGGCAAAACACCTGTAGAGTCGTACCATCGCAGAGATCGAGCCCGAACCGTCCCGGTTGCGGGCTTTTCATTTGCTTGACGTCGAAACGGTCACCATCGTATCGCACGCCAGAACATGTTGCCGATGGTCGGCCGATGCCTGGACACAGCATCTGTCGGCGATCAGGCAGCACGCGCTCGGCTGTCCGCCGTCGCGCAGCACGGTCTGGTTCTCATGACGATGGCACCCGCCGACCGGTAGGGTTAACATCGGCTGATTCGCGCTGTGCGAAAATTAGGAACCAAAGGTGGGTTAGCACGTTGCGCTGCCGGTCGACCGGCTGTTCCCAACCCGCCCCGGCAGCAAAGTCACGATACGGTCCTGCCTTGCCCAAGGCGGTGACCGCGTGCGGTGCGGGCAAAGAATTTGCAACGAAAAGGGGGCTCGCGTGGCCGCCGACCTGGTTTTTAGAATTGCAATTGTCGGGCTGTTTGTATTTTCAGCGGTGCTGGCTTCCATGCTGTGGCTGAACGTTTGAGCCTCGACGTGTGAGCCCCGCCCTGTGAGTCTCGCTCTGCCGTTTGGAACGGCCGGTCCATGTTGGCGTTTTTTTCTTCCGTGAGGGAGGAAACGCAATGGACACTCTGACGAAGCGCGCGCAACCGGACCGCAGCAAGATCAACATGCACGAGGCCTTCGAGGTCAAGTACTGGACGCACGCGCTCGGCGTATCGAAGGAGGAGCTGCAAAAGGCCGTCGACAAGGTCGGCAATTCGGCCGCGGCCGTCCGCAAGGAATTGGGGAAATAGCGCGTTCAACGCATTCGCGGCGAAACGCGCGCTGCTACTTGATGCTGACGAACATGCCCCAGGCGGCGGCCAGCGCGCCGCCGGTGAAGACGACCACCGGGTTGTCGCAGAACGTGCTGCCATAGCTGCACACGTTCGCGCCGAACTGGCCGAGCTCGTGATGGCTCGCGGAGTAGAACAGTCCGGACAGCACCAGCAATGCGGCGGCGACGTAATACATCGACGAAATCTCCAGCCTGCCCATGCGCCCTCGCAAGGGACATGTCCCAGCATGGCGCGGAGAGATTTCATTCCGCCGAATCCGCTTCGCCGCATTTGGATAAAGTTTGACCCAATGGGCAAATGATGTCGTGACGCAGAAAATGAACGCGGTTAGAGCGTGTACTGATAAATCCACAATGCCCGCTTAGCCCCCAAGAACGGCGCAGAAGCGGACGCTCCATGAGGTCCGGGAAGGGCCAAGCGGATTCCTCAGACCAAACACGCAGCTGCGCTGACCTTTAGTCAAGCAGTCGTTGCTGAACCTTTGCCCGAGTTGAAGGACTCACGTCCATAAGCGCCGGGGGACGAAAGTCTCCCATGACGAGGTCTCGAACGATTGTGGCTGTTGCGCCCATCACCGAGACGCAGCTGTAAGCGCCATCTTGTTTTCCGGGTTGCCAGCCTTGTCCGCATCAAGCCCCGCGGATCGGGCGGCGAAGATCGCGGAGGCAAAGAGATGTTTCCAGCAATACCTGCGGCACTGTTGCTTGGCTTGACGGCGCTAGCGACGCCAGCACTCGCGCACGATGGCCCGCTGAAGTTATGGTTTGAAAGCTTGCAGAGCGAATTTGGACAGTGCTGCACCGATCTTGACGGGTACATCGTTTCTGATGCGGATTGGGAGTCCAATAGCGGGCGTTACCGCGTCTACATCGACAACGAATGGGTCAACGTGCCCGATGGCGCCGTTGTCAAGCAACCAAACCGTTTCGGCCGTACAATGGTCTGGAAGCATTACATCGACGGCCATCCACGCATCCGGTGCTTCATGCCTGGCAGCATGACTTGATGCCGTTTTAAAGATGGGCCGCTCAGGGTCAAAACCGGCAATACTCTGATTGAGCAACGAACTTCTGCTTAGGCTCCAAAAGCCGACGTCTGCTCCTTTATGATGGGGTGGACGCCCCGCCCGACGGCATCGATGTGCCAAAGTGGAGTTGTTGAGCACCACTTAAGGGAGGC